>NZ_CDRTCT010000032.1:0-62461 GCF_977054455.1 Parabacteroides sp.
GTGAAAGAAACACAAAAAATGTTGAAATCCAATGAAAAATAACTATATTTGAACCGTCTAATCAGACGCACTTAGTGGTATACTTTTCAATTACTAAGTGGAGTACTTTTCAGTTATTATCTACATTAGTTTATAGTGAGTTACCGACAGATACGACAAATGACGCCAAACGATGCAAAATTTAGTTTTTGCAAGAAATTTGCATCATCACACGGGTAATGATAAAGTAACTGAACTTTTGCGCTGTTTGGCTATATTGTGGCTCTCTTTGGCTTTTTGCCGAGAGAAAA
Organism: Parabacteroides sp.; assembly: GCF_977054455.1. Taxonomy (NCBI): domain Bacteria; kingdom Pseudomonadati; phylum Bacteroidota; class Bacteroidia; order Bacteroidales; family Tannerellaceae; genus Parabacteroides; species Parabacteroides sp. The sequence goes on from NZ_CDRTCT010000032.1 coordinate 291, forward strand.
ATATAGCGTAACGAACGCTTTTTCAGTCTGTTCGCTACGCTTTTCTCAATTTTGCTTTCTCGCTATGTGTTTATTTTACATTCAACAGTTCCCGATTGAATATAATTGAAATAGATAAATAAAGAGGCGTGGAAACTGTTGATATATCTATTTGAGGCTCTGGACGGCCCTCATCACGACATAAACAACAGCGCCACGCCCTTTATCTGTATAACATATGAATACAATCTACATCATATCCATTGTGTATAAACAAATAAAAGGACGTTGACGTCGTGCCTATTCGTGATGATGAAATTGTCCAGATTCCAAATAAAATAGTATCTTTAAACGCCTACGTTTTCTAAAACAAAATGATGCCGGCAACGCTTTGCCCTTACGCACGAAACAAAGATAAGAACATTTTATATAAATTAAAAGCGCAGTCACTACAAATCACCACACAATTATTTTCCTACCCAATCAACTCCATCTGCCGCGCCCTTTAATTGTTCACACTCCGTCCACCGGAACATGAAACAGATACGCATTCCCGACGAACGTCCGCACCAGCTTTTCCGCCTGCATCATCCTCTTCAGATCTGCAGCCGCCTTCGTCTTCCCGCAACGGCAAAAGCCGATGAAAAAGATGAACGCCCTTGCGCCATCCTCGCCAAATCATCCAGACGATAGCATCTAAAGGTACAACAAATAAGGAGGGAATTCCTAATAAACACAAAGAAAAACAGGAACACTGCAAACATTTTTCATGAGAGCCTTGCAAATTCATATACAAAATATTACCTTTGCAAACAATATGACCTCCCACGCTTCCCATAGAACAGCGCACCCGGGGAGGTCTTCGAGTTTTCACATGGCAGCTTCTGATAAAATTAATTATACAAAGAAGCCGTTGACCCTCGCCGAGCAAGTTGCGCGGCTAAAACAACGAGGGCTTGTTTTCGATGATGAAAGCGAGGCGACCGCTTATCTTTTCAATATTAGCTACTACCGGCTTCGTGCTTACACTTATCCGTTCCAAGAAAACGATGACGAAACCGACCATAACTTCACTCGTAAAGACATACACTTTAAGGACATCATCAGCCTCTATTGCTTTGACCGCAGACTACGTTCGCTTATTTTCAATGCAATTGAGAAGATTGAGGTAGCGGTGCGCACAAAAATTGTACAAGTCTATGCCGAAAGCACAGGTGATAGCCATTGGTATGATAATGAATGTTTATATCGTTTCGACTATGATAATTTAATGGAACATATCGAAGTCGACGTAAACCGTAGCAACGAGGATTTTATCAAGCATTACAGTTCCAAATATAATTTTCCACCAATGCCACCGAGTTGGATGGCACTCGAAGTGGTGTCGTTTTCCACATTAAGCCGTTTATTCCAATCCTTAAGATTAGACACTCGCAAAGAATACATTACTGATCAATTCGGCTTGAAAAAAGTGGCTATATTGGAGAATTGGCTACACGCAATATCCAATCTACGCAACTGTTGTGCCCACCACAGTCGCATTTGGAATCGTCGATTTATGGTCAGCATAACCTTACCATACAACACTCTTTATCCGTTTATGGACAAAACGACTATCGAACAAATACGTACAAACAAATTGTTTGCCATACTTTCTTGTATAGCCTATATCCTTGATATGATTAGTCCCGGTAACGACTTCAAAAAGCATATCAAGGAACTGCTTAAATCCGATTGCAGTCTGCTCGAACTTAAAGATATGGGATTTCCGAAGTATTGGCAATACCTCCCGGTTTGGCGAGAAAAATAGCAAACTATGCGTCCGGTCACGTACCCCAATAGTTTACCCCTTCCACGTTCTTCCGTATATCAAGAAATTGTAGTACTTTTGTAAACTATATAAATTAGGAATATGACAAGACGCTCAGAATACAGAGGCACAGATAGATCCAGGGCCCCTCGAGGACGTAAAGTTACAGTGAAAGAGGAGAATACGTTACTTCCTTTCCTGTTCGGTCTTTTAAACGAACAAAGTAAAAGTTCAGTCAAGGCGTTACTCGCCCACGGACAGATTTCGGTCAATGGCACGGTAACTTCCCAGTTCAACACGCCGCTCGCACCGGGCGACGAGGTGTTAATCAGTTACGAACGGGGGAAAGTCGAGTTCAACAATCCGCTGCTCACGATTGTTTGGGAAGATGACGACCTGATAGTCGTGAACAAGAAAGAAGGCTTGCTTTCGGTTTCCAGCACGCGCGTGAAGGAACGGACCGCTTTCCACCTGCTCAGCGAATATGTCAAGAAGACGGACCCGCGTAACAAGATATTCGTGCTCCATCGCCTGGACCGCGATACTTCGGGGCTGATGATGTTCGCCAAGAACCAACGGGTACAAAAGGAGTTGCAATCGAACTGGAACTCCGCCATCACAGCACGCACATACGTCGCCGTAGTGGAAGGACGGCCCGATAAAGACGCCGACCTGATCGTCTCCAACCTGACCGAAAATGCAAAGATGCAAGTCTACGTAACGGCTGAAGGAGACGGGAAAGAGGCGATCACTCGCTACCGCCTGCTGCACAGCAACGGAGCCTATTCGTTGTTGGAACTCGACCTCGAGACAGGACGCAAGAACCAGATACGCGCACAGATGCAGTCGATCGGCCACTCCATCGCCGGCGATTACAAATACGGTGCGGAGACAGATCCTACCGGACGGCTGATGCTTCACGCCCGACGGCTCGACTTCATTCATCCGGCAACGGGCGAAGAGATGCATTTCGAGACACGCATTCCTGATAAGTTTACCTCTTTAGCTAAATAAACAAAAATAAAAATAATATGAAGAAGCTCTTTAGTACCTTGATGTTAGTGCTCGTGGCACTGACCGCGCAGGCACAGATTCTCCAGCCTGTGAAATGGAAGATCCAATTGAATGATTCCGATTCGGCAGAAAAGGAAATCGTGTTTACTGCTACTGCCGACAAAGGCTGGCATTTATATGACCAGGACCTGCCGGAAGGCGGCCCTGTCTCTACTTCGTTCACATTCGAGACACTGAAAGGAGCCGAGCTGATCGGCAAACCGACGCCGTCCGTCAAACCGACTACCGTGTACGACGAACTGTTCGCAATGGACCTGCGCTGGTATCCGGGAACGGTTTCGTTCACCCAGAAGATCAAAGTGACCGATCCTGCCAAGTTCAAAGCCGAGGGTGAAGTCGAATTCATGGCTTGCAACGACGAGACTTGCTTGCCTCCCGACCGTGTCGGTTTCTCGTTCGACAAAAAGAATGTCAAGCTTACAGCCGCCGCTGAAACAACGACCGAGGCTCCGTCGGCCGCTCAGGAAGACGTGACAGCCATACAGCCGGATACGGAAAAGGTGACGGAAGAAGTCGCCGAACCGACGACTCCCGATCCGGATGCCGATAACAGCCAAGCGGGCTCCCAACCGGCACAAGTCTCCAACAAACTGACGGACAACGCCGCTCTCTGGACGCCTGTAATCGACAGCCTGAAGGCTTTCGGCGACACGACGGTTTCTGCAACCGATACGTCCTGGTTGTTTATCTTCTTCGCCGGTTTCTTAGGCGGACTGATCGCCCTGCTGACACCTTGCGTGTGGCCGATGATCCCGATGACGGTCAGTTTCTTCCTCAAACGGACGAAAGACCGCAAGAAAGCGATCCGCGATGCGGTGACATACGGACTTTCGATCATTGTGATTTATCTGGTGATGGGATTGCTGATTACGGGTATATTCGGAGCAAGTGCGCTGAACGACTTGTCGACGAATGCGATCTTCAATATCATATTCTTCCTGCTGTTAGTAGTCTTCGCCATCTCTTTCTTCGGGGCGTTCGAAATGGTATTGCCCTCTTCCTGGACGAATAAGCTGGATTCGAAAGCGGATTCGACAACGGGCATAATCAGCATTTTCTTCATGTCGTTCACGCTGGTGCTGGTTTCCTTCTCTTGCACGGGTCCGATTATCGGGACCTTGCTGGTACAGGCTGCCTCGATGGGAACGGCGGTAGGACCGGCTATCGGCATGTTCGGTTTTGCTTTGGCGCTGTCCATTCCGTTCAGCCTTTTCGCCATCTTCCCCAATATGCTGCAAAGCATGCCGAAGTCCGGAGGCTGGCTGAACTCCGTCAAGGTGGTGTTAGGCTTCCTCGAACTGGCACTGGCGCTCAAGTTCCTCTCCGTGGCCGACCTGGCCTATGGATGGCGCTTGCTGGACCGCGAAGTGTTTATCGTGCTTTGGATCGTCATCTTTATCCTGTTGGGCTGTTACCTGTTAGGCAAGATCAAGTTCAGCCACGACAGCGACCTGCCGTACGTATCCGTGCCGCGCCTGTTCATGGCGATCATTTCATTCTCCTTTGCCGTTTATATGGTTCCGGGGCTTTGGGGAGCGCCATTGAAAACGATCAGTGCTTTCGCTCCTCCCTTGTACACTCAGGATTTCAACTTATACGATAGTGAAGTGCACGCTGCTTTTGACGATTACGAAACCGGTATGGCTTATGCCAAGAAGGTGAACAAGCCGGTCATGATCGACTTCTCCGGTTTCGGTTGTGTGAACTGCCGCAAGATGGAAGCATCCGTCTGGACCGACCCGAAAGTAAAACAGATATTGGAAAAGGATTATGTCCTGATCACCCTGATGGTTGACGATAAGACGAAGCTGCCGCAGCCGATCACAATCGAAGAGCATGGCAAGACCCGTAAACTGAAAACAATCGGCGACAAATGGAGTTACTTGCAGCGTAGTAAGTTCGGAGCGAATGCCCAGCCGTTCTACATCCTGCTGAACGACGAAGGCGAACCGCTCGGCCCGTCATACGCTTTCAACGAAAGTGTTCCCGACTATATCCAGTTCCTGGAAAACGGGTTGAAGGTATTTAAAGAACAAGAAAAGAATAAATAACATCTTATAGGCATATGCCCAAAAAGAACCGGGTACGCAGATGACCGCGGATTGGACGGACCTTCGCGGATTTATAATAAAAATCCGTGTTTATCCGCGCCATTCGCGTACTTGGTTCTTTTTTCACATTCCTTCCAATTATAACAAACTGACAAATGGCAACAAAACAAGAAAAGATGGAAGCCTTCGGACAGTTGCTCGACATACTGGACGAGCTTCGCGTGAAATGTCCGTGGGACCGTAAACAAACAAACGAAAGCCTTCGTACGAATACGATCGAAGAAACTTACGAGTTGTGCGATGCCATCATGAAAGATGACAACAATAACATCAAAAAAGAATTGGGCGACCTGCTCCTGCACATTGCCTTCTATGCCAAGATCGGTGAGGAAAAGGCGGCGTTCGACATCAAAGATGTATGCGACAGCCTCTGCCAGAAACTGATCTACCGTCATCCGCACGTCTTCGGAGACGCCCAAGCCGATACAGCCGGCAAGGTGGAACAAAGTTGGGAACAACTCAAACTAAAGGAAAAAGGCGGCAACAAGACCGTTCTCGAAGGCGTCCCCGCTTCCCTGCCTTCTGTTGTCAAAGCCCACCGTATCCAAGACAAAGCCCGCAACGTCGGCTTCGACTGGGAACAGCGCGACCAGGTCTGGGATAAGGTGCATGAAGAGTTTACCGAGCTGAAAGCCGAAATCGATAAGATGGATGCAGACAAGATGGAAGCTGAATTCGGCGACCTGTTCTTCAGCCTGATCAACGCTGCCCGCCTCTATAAGATCAATCCGGACAATGCCTTGGAACGCACGAACCAAAAGTTTATCCGCCGTTTCAACTATTTAGAAGAGCATACCATCAAAGAAGGCAAATCATTGAAAGAAATGTCTTTGGAAGAAATGGACCGGATCTGGAATGAAGCAAAAGCGAAAGGGTTATAAAAACAAAAGGGGAACCGACATCACGTCGCCACCCCTCCCTTAACTTAAACGCCAAAACTAAATCTAAACAAAAAACACAAATAATGATAATATTTTATTTCTTTCTATTCTCTTCTTTTCTATCGTCTCCTCCTTTCATAAACTCCCGTGCGAACTTTCCTTCCGCACGTTTGTATCTGTAAAGTTTCTTTGGAGACAATATCTTTTTAAACTTTTCATAATACTCCTTTTCCAACTGTGCCTGTTTCATGTTCACGTTCACACACTCATCAATCACTTTCAGGTAATCAGCATCGGTTGCACTTTCATTATGCTTTAAATCTTTGGATAGTTTACGACATTCACGACCGGCCTCAAACATCTTTTCTTGCAGTTCGTTACAAAGAGGTATAAATGATGCAGCCTCTTCCGGGGTCAACCCCATCTCTGCCGTAATAAAAGCATTCTTCTTAGCAAGGAACGCTTCTCTATCAAAGTTACGATGCTGTTTCCCACCTTGAGCGTGAGCACTGAATGAGAACACAACTGAACACGCCACAAATGTAATAAAAAATATTTTATTCATACAAGTATTCTTTCAAAAATATTTCGTCAAACTTAATTTTTTTTCAATCTATTCGGTTTCCCCTATTTCTTCTGCCAATATATAACCGGCATATTGTTCCTCCAGATACTCCAGGTATTCTTCATCCTCGGCCGCTTGCAGAGCGGAAACTGAAGCAGGAGACACTTCTGTCTTTACGAGTAGAGAACCGGTTTTCGCCGCTTTGTCTTCGGGTCCGACCAAAACTTTAAAAAACAACCCCAGTCCGGCAAAGACGGCTGCCATATATAACCAGGGACGAACACGATCCATCAAGGAAACCTTTTTCGCCTCCTCTTCAGGCTCTCTTTCGGGAAGCTGACTCATGATGTTTGCCGTCAATCCTTCCATATACCCCTCAGGCACAGTAAAAGGATTTTTCCCTTTAAGACGGTCCAGATTGTTTTGTTCTGTTTTCATATCATCTCTCTTTTATGCTCTTTTGACAAATGGTAACACGAAAGGTTTAAATGTCTTTTGTTAAAAACTCCTCTACTTTCTTCACCGCATGGTGATAGGAGGCTTTTAATGCGCCTACGGAAGTTCCGAAAATCTCAGACATATCTTCATATTTCATATCGTCAAAATATTTCATATTAAAAACGGCACGTTGTTTTTCCGGCAATGTCAGAATGGCCTCCTGCAACTTCATCTGTGCAGCATCTCCATCGAAATATTCGTCTCCTTTCAGACGCTCCAGCAAAAACACGTCCGTATCGTCGATCGAAACGTTGTTCTGCGCACGCTGGCGGTTCAGAAAGGTGATACATTCGTTTATCGCGATCTTATACAACCAGGTCGACAACTTCGCTTCTCCCCGGAAATAGTCGATATTCGTCCAAGCTTTCAGGAATGTATTCTGCAATAAGTCGTTGGCATCGTCATGGTCCAGCACCATTTTCCGTATCTGCCAATACAACTTCTCCCCGTAGAAATTGACAACCTGCGCGAAGGCATCACGTTGATGCGCCGGATCACGTAATTGTTTTATTATCTCTTCCTCTATATATTGTTGCATTCCTACTCACTAATTTGGGGTAAATATAAGAAAATAATCATTATCTCCTTCCGTTTCCCTCCTATAACAGACGGAAATACCGGTCCAAAGTTTAATCAGGCCTCATAAAGGGATATAAAAAAAGCGGACAACCCTATAGATCATCCGCTTTGAAGTGCCCAGAACAGGACTCGAACCTGCATGCCTCTCGACACACGCACCTGAAACGTGCGCGTCTACCAATTCCGCCACCTGGGCAATTCAGCACTTTTCAGTGAAGCAATCTCTCTCGATTGCGGTTGCAAAGGTAGCAACATTTTTGAAACTGCCAAACAGTAACCTTACTTTTTTACGCAAAAAAACGGCCACCTCTCTTTCGGGAAGCAGCCGTTTCTGCGTTTATGCTTTATGGGAAGAATTACATCATACCGCCCATGCCACCCATACCCGGGTTCATGGCAGGAGCCGCCGGAGTTTCTTCTTTCTTTTCAGCGATCACACATTCAGTAGTCAGGAACATGCCTGCGATAGATGCGGCATTTTCCAAAGCTACACGTGTTACCTTAGCAGGGTCGATTACACCGGCTGCACACAAGTTTTCATACTTGTCTGTACGGGCATTGTAACCGAAGTCACCCTTACCTTCTTTTACTTTCTGAACAACTACCGCACCTTCTTTGCCGGCGTTGGCAACGATCTGGCGCAACGGTTCTTCGATAGCGCGTTTAACGATTTCGATACCGGTTGTTTCGTCTTCGTTTTCACCCTTCATGCCTTCCAATGCTTCGATAGCACGGATGTAAGCGACACCACCGCCGGGAACCGTACCTTCTTCGATAGCGGCACGAGTTGCATGCAGAGCATCGTCGACACGGTCTTTCTTTTCTTTCATTTCTACTTCAGAAGGAGCACCTACATACAGTACGGCAACACCACCGGCCATCTTAGCCAGACGTTCCTGCAGTTTTTCCTTGTCGTAGTCGGAAGTCGTATTTTCGATCTGAGTCTTGATCTGGCCGATACGAGCCTGGATAGCTTCCTTATCGCCTGCACCGTTTACGATAGTAGTCGTGTCTTTGTCTACCGTAACCTTTTCAGCAGTACCCAGCATATCCATTGTAGCGCCTTCCAGCTTCAAGCCCTTTTCTTCGGAGATCACAACGCCACCGGTCAGGACAGCGATATCTTCCAGCATGGCTTTACGACGGTCGCCGAAGCCCGGAGCCTTAACAGCACAGATCTTCAAAGAACCACGCAGACGGTTTACAACCAAAGTTGCCAATGCTTCGCTATCGATATCTTCAGCGATGATCAACAGAGGACGACCGCTCTGAACTGCCGGTTCAAGGATAGGCAGCAAATCTTTCAATACAGAGATTTTCTTATCATAGATCAGGATATACGGATTTTCCATCTCGCATTCCATCTTTTCCGTGTTGGTTACGAAATACGGAGAGATATAACCACGGTCGAACTGCATACCTTCTACTACGTCTACTGTAGTTTCCGTACCTTTAGCTTCTTCTACAGTGATAACACCTTCGGTTTTCACTCTCTGCATAGCTTCAGCGATCAGTTTACCGATGGCTTCGTCACCGTTAGCGGAAATCTTGGCAACGTGTTCGATCTTTTCGAACTGGTCGCCTACAGCTTCAGACTGGGCAGCAATGCTTTCCACGACTTTAGCCACAGCTTTGTCGATACCGCGTTTCAGGTCCATAGGGTTGGCACCTGCCGTTACGTTCTTCAGACCGACACCGATAATGGACTGCGCCAAAACGGTTGCAGTTGTCGTTCCGTCACCGGCATTGTCGTTAGTCTTGGAAGCGACTTCCTTAACCAGCTGAGCACCCATGTTTTCAAACGGGCAAGCAACCTCAACTTCTTTAGCTACCGTTACACCGTCTTTTGTAATGTGAGGAGCACCGAATTTCTTTTCGATGATCACGTTACGTCCCTTCGGGCCCAGTGTTACTTTTACTGCGTTAGCCAATTCATCCACACCTTTCTTCAGAAGGTCGCGGGCATCCATATCGTATTTAATCTCTTTTGCCATAGTAATATATATCTTATATTTTTTATTGTTCTTAATAATGAATTAGATAATAGCCAAAATATCAGACTGGCGCATGATAAGATATTTCTCGCCGTCCAGTTCGATTTCCGTACCTGCATACTTGCCGTACAGTACAGTATCGCCATTCTTTACAACCATTTCTTCATCCTTTGTTCCGTTACCAACGGCGACAACTTCACCTTTTAAAGGTTTTTCTTTTGCTGAATCGGGGATAATGATTCCGCCAAGTGTCTTTTCTTCTGCTGCAGCCGGCTTAATCAGCACTCTGTCTGCTAATGGTCTAATGTTCATCGTTGTATATTTTTTAGTTGTTAATAATATTACGTTAATCTTGTGCTTTCTTATCGCACGTAAATGCCTATGCGAATACTGTGCCAAAACGGTTGTCAGGGAAAAGACTGACAATTTTACACTCCGGACTGGCTGACAATGCAAATATGTCTGACAGGATGACTATCCTGCCACAAAAGGACTTCCCCATTACAACAAGAGAGTGAACGAGGAAGTTCAACTATCAGTCTATTAAAATAGTGGAAACGGACTGTGCCGGAAGCAACGGTCGATACACGCGGTTTCCGATACGGATTGAAACGGTACGGCTGTCATACCCTTCGTTCGCCAATGCGATCACGATGGTTTCATCCGGATTGACAAAAGCAAGCAGATCGGTAAACGTTCCGTCTGTTTCCACCTTATGGGCACCGGGTTGGACATAGTGGCTCAGATGCTTCATTATATAATATTCGGGAGTAAAAGAATAAGTTTTATCAACAGGATCCACAACCACCAGCGAGTTCTGCGCCCACCCCCAACGGCTGATCCCTCCTTTCTCAAGGGAGATATTCCAATACATATAGGCAGAAGCGCCATTATCCAGGTAATGCCGCATCAGGTTCCAGGAATAGACGGCCCCTTTCCAGTCATTCAAACCGTCGCCACATTCCTGCTCCGTCTGGTAAAGTTTCAAATCCGGATAGCGTTCGTGTATTCCTTTTATCGCTCCCTTGCCGGCCCATTGGAAACCGACACCTTTTATATAACGACGGCAGACGGGATCTGACAGGATCGTATCGACCAACGCTTCGTTCTTGCGCTCGACAGTTCCAAACATGACTTCTACCTGCTGTTCCGCCATTGCCGGCCCTAAATAATTGCCGATAAAGTTTGCCAGCGAGACCGCTGTCCAGCAACAGCTCGGAAAGATTTGAGCGGAATTAAATTCATTCTGCGGCATGACGGCAAATAGGTTTATCCCCTGCTCCTTATAAGCTTGGATAAATTTGGAAAAATACAAAGCGTATGCCTGCAAATAGAGCGAATCCTGAATAAACATATCTTCCCCTTCGTGCCCAATCTTATCCGCCGGCAAGCCGTTCCGGTATCTTTCATCATAAGCCTCTCCGGTATAAGCCGAAGCATAATGCCTGTTATACTTCATCCAGGAAGGCGGACACCAAGGAGACGCCCAGATACGCAAGTCCGCATTATATTTCCGGGCATTCCGGATAAAAGGGATCAAGGTCTGCTGATCGTTCGCGATAGTAAAATTCTTCATTTCAAAATCACCGTCCGTCTCATCATAAGAATACCAGTCACGTGAAAAGTCATTTGCCCCGACCGGCATACGGCAGATAGTGAAATTAGCCCCGTATTCCGGAAAAAAAAGTTCCTCCATTATGTTTTCACGGTCGGCCGGATCCAGACGGCTCAAAGAAATCCATCCTAATTCATTGAAACAGGCACCGAACCCGTCGATCTCTTGCAAGGGCTTATCCTTATATACGGTCACATCGATTGTCCGGACAGTATCAGCCGAAGCGGAAAGCAGATCGGGTTGTTCCTGCCAGAAAGCCTTCTCGGTCGTCGTCACCCAAGAGGCGCGAGGTTGGAATTTACAAGATGACAGACATAAAGCAATCGAGAGAATAAGACAAGGTATTTTCATAAGGATATGTATATAAAAAAGAAGTGCCACAATAGAATCGCAGCACTTCCTTTACTTTTTTGTTAGAATCTTTCGATCAGCTCTTCTAATGTGACGAGAGACTGTTCACCTGTCAACATATTTTTCAGATTGATCTTACCTTCATTTATTTCGTTTTCACCGACAATCGCCACAAACGGAATCTTTTTCGTATCGGCATATCCCATCTGTTTTTTCATTTTGGTAGATTCGGGATATAGTTCCGTACGGATACCGGCAGCACGCACTTTCGAGATCAAAGGCAATAAATAATTTTCTTCCTTCTCGCCGAAGTTCACGAACAGCAGTTGCGTGGTCTTCAAAGAATCGACCGGATAAAGTTCCAACTGGTTCAGCACATCGAAGATACGATCGGCACCGAAGGAGATCCCGACACCAGACACACCGTCCAGGCCAAACACACCGGTCAGATTGTCATAGCGTCCTCCCCCCGTGATACTTCCGATCTGGACATCCAACGCTTTTACTTCGAAGATCGCACCCGTATAGTAGTTCAGACCACGTGCCAACGTCAAGTCCAGTTCCAACTCAGCTGTCAGTTCCAACTTCCCGATGCGGTCCAGGATAAATTCCATTTCGGCAATACCTTTCATCGCTATTTCCGATGCGGCCAGTTCCTTTTTCAGGACAGCCAGTTTTTCACGATTCGTACCTTTCAGCATAATGATCGGCTGCAAACGGGCTATCGCATCTTCAGACAACTCTTTAGAACGCAATTCCTCATTTACATTATCCAGACCGATCTTATCCAGTTTATCAATAGCAACCGTGATATCGACAATCTTATCGGCTTCACCGATTATCTCCGCAATACCGGAAAGAATCTTACGGTTGTTCATCTTGATACAGACACGGATTCCGAAACGGCGGAATACTTCATCCATAATCTGGATCAGTTCGACTTCGTTCACCAACGAATCGGAACCTACCACATCGCCATCACACTGGTAAAACTCGCGGTAACGTCCTTTCTGCGGACGGTCGGCACGCCATACCGGCTGTATCTGGTAACGTTTGAACGGGAAAGCGATATCATTACGGTGCTGTACCACATAACGGGCAAAAGGGACCGTCAGGTCATAACGCAAACCTTTCTCACAGGCTTTCATTCCGAATCTTACGGCATTGCGCTCCGACAGTTCTTCATCCGTTATTCCGGAAAAGCAATCACCGGAATTTAATATTTTGAAAAGCAACTTATCACCTTCTTCTCCATATTTACCCATCAGCGTAGACAGGTTTTCCATAGCCGGAGTTTCGATCTGCTGAAATCCGTACAGATGGTACACTTCGCGGATAGTATTAAATATATAATTACGCTTCGCCATTTCTTCAGGCGAAAAATCTCTTGTTCCTTTAGGGATAGACGGCTTTTGCATGATTCACTAATTTATTTATTCAGGTTGCAAAGGTAATGCTTCCTGTTTAATCCCGGCTTCTTCCACCCAGGAAAATCATGATATAATATAATAATGTAGCAAGCGAACCCAAAGCAGCCACCACATATGTATAAGCGGCAGAACGCAAGGCATCTTCAGCCTTGTCATGCGTATAAGCATTTGTGATACCGGCATTGCTTAACCAAGCCAAAGCCCGCCGGCTTGCATTGATCTCGACCGGCAGCGTAATGAAACTGAACAAGGTGGTCATTGCAAACAGGATAATACCAAAAAGCAATAACTGCGGGAATGTATGCAACAGCAACATCCCCCCCAACAAGACCCATGTCATAATGTTGGAAGCAAAACTGACGACCGGAACCAAAGCCGAACGCATCCGGAGAGGCGCATAAGCCGTAGCATGCTGGACAGCGTGCCCGCATTCGTGAGCCGCAACGGCAGCAGCGGCAATACTATTACTGTAATAAACCGATTCACTCAGGTTGACGGTCTGGTTTGCCGGATTATAATGATCCGTCAAATGTCCGGGAGTGGAAATGACCTTTACATCATAAATACCGTTATCATGCAACATCTTTTCCGCCACATCTTTCCCTGTCATGCCATTCGGCATAGGAATCTTCGAATATTTCTCAAACTTATTCTGGAGTCTGGAAGAGACCAGCCAGCTAAGAAGGGCAAAACCGATAAATATAATCCAATACATGCTCATATTCTTCTAATTTATAATAGTTATACAAAATCATAAACGACAAAAAGCCTGCCAAAAACAAAAATGGCAGGAGATCATCCTTACGGGATGTGGTCTTCTGCCATTTTGTATTATTTCCAGGTTTTATTCTTCGGTATATCTGACAATTGTTTGCTCACGGTCAGGACCGACTGAAACGATCTTGATCGGCACTTCCAGCTCTTCTTCAAGGAAAGAGATGTAAGCATTGAACTCTTCGGGGAATTCGTCTTCGCTCTGCATCTTCGTCATGTCGACATTCCAACCCGGCATTTCCACATATACCGGTTCGATGCCTTCGTTGATTTCAAACGGGAACTCTGTTATTTCTTCACCATTGACTTTATAGGCAACGCAAGCTTTCACTGTTTCAAAGCCATCCAGCACATCACTCTTCATCATGATCAGTTTCGTCACACCGTTGATCATGATTGCATATTTCAGCGCAACCAGGTCAATCCAGCCACAACGGCGTTCGCGTCCGGTCACCGCACCATATTCATGTCCGATCTGACGGATCTTGCTACCAGTCTCATCGAACAACTCTGTCGGGAACGGACCGCTACCGACACGCGTACAATAGGCTTTAAAGATACCATACACCTCGCCGATGTTACGCGGGGAAACCCCCAAACCCGTACAGCAACCTGCACAAATCGTATTGGAAGAAGTCACGAACGGATAAGAACCGAAGTCGATATCCAGCATCGTGCCCTGTGCACCTTCAGCCAAAACAGACTTGCCTTCTTTCAGATAATTATTGACAACATGTTCGCTATCGATCAAACGGAACTGTTTCAGATAATCCAAAGCCTTGAACCATTGCGCTTCCAGTTCGGTAATATCATATTCATAATTCAGAGAACGCAGAATCGCTTCATGTCTTGCTTTTGCAGCAGCATACTTTTCATCGAAATTATGCAACAGGTCGCCTACGCGCAGGCCGTTACGGCTGATCTTATCCGTGTAAGTCGGGCCGATGCCTTTACCGGTCGTACCGATTTTGCCCGAACCTTTCGCCGCTTCGTAAGCAGCATCCAATATACGGTGAGTAGGCAAGATCAAATGAGCTTTCTTAGAGATACACAGTTGTTGGGTCAGGTCGTGTCCGCTGGCGGCAAGCGCTTCCGCTTCCTGCTGGAACAACAACGGATCCAGTACGACACCGTTACCGATAACGTTTACCTTGCCTCCCTGGAAAATACCGGAGGGGATGGAACGTAACACATACTTTTCACCGTTAAATTCCAAAGTATGTCCAGCATTGGGACCTCCCTGAAAACGAGTTATCACATCGTAATTCGGAGTTAAAACGTCGACAACTTTTCCTTTGCCTTCGTCACCCCACTGCAATCCTAATAGAACGTCAACTTTCATCGTTTATATATTATATAGATGTTAATATTCTTACTTCTTCCGCTGAAGCCGGTATTTACATTTACTGCACAAGCCGTAAATATAAAGCGCATGATATTCCGGAGTGAAACGTGTCACCTTCAAATTGTCTACATCTTTTTTCAAAGTTGCATCCTTCAGCTCCCGGATCGCTCCGCATTTCGTACAGATCAGATGCGAATGGGTCTCCGCCAATATCCGCAATTCATACTGTACAGCCTGGGAAGTCAACTGATGGCGCACAATCATACCGCTGTCTACCAATACATCAAGCGTATTATAAACAGTCGCCCGACTGACATGAAAATTCATTTCCTCCAATTTCTGATGAAGCAAACACATATCGAAATGACCGGGGAAACTGCATATACACTCCAATATGGCATACCGTTCCTCCGTCTTTCGTAGTTTTTTCTCGGCAAGATACCTGGTGAACAGGTCTTGCATCTCTGTGTACTTTTTTGCATCCATCTTCAAGTTGCGACTCCACGCGACCGACAAAGTTAGCGCATTTATTTTAAACGCAAAGCCTTAACGGCAATATTCAAATTCAAATTTTAAATCATTATATATTTCCTGTCCTTCGGGCGTCTTCATAAATTCAGGGAATTCGTCGAACCCGCCCAGCATTTGCCGCGCCTGTTCCGCCGACTGCCTTCCATAAAATTTCATCGCTTTCACCGCAGCCTGCTTTTCTTTGAAAGTCGCCCCGAACTCAGGCCAGGCTACCGTACGCATACATTCCACAATAAATGCGGCCCTCACCGGTGCAATCAGTTCCCTTCCTTCCTTAAACAGTTCGGCCCAGACAAGATAAGCCACCGTACGTGCATATTCGTCTTCCACATTAAAAATCAGTCCGAGCAGCAGATTCTCCACATCCGGCAACTTATAAAACAAATTATGGCTGCACTGCTCCGCAATTTCCAAATAAGGGATTTCCTTCACCCATTGCCCCGCCTTCCGGGACGAGAATTCGTCCACCGGTTGCAAGAGAGAAGCCAAGATCTTGAATTCACGAATATCTTCTTTCCATAAGGCGGCAGCCAGTTCGGAATCCGGTCTATGCGTAGCGGCAATCTCTTTGATTTCAGGCAGAGGTACACCGAAATTCAATTTGTAGACAATACCTTTCTCCCTCATGCTGGTGGAGATCACACCATTCATCGCCAGGCGAAGCTGGGTCCGTATCTCTTTTAATTCATCTTCTAACATGTGCTTTATTATTCATTATAAGACGGTAAAAACGAATACTCCTTACTGTAACGCAACATTTGTTCGGCATATCCTTCAGTATAATCCAGCACAATATCCGTTACTTCTCCCTTATCGTCCTTGACTTCCTTCATCATAGGATTCACAAATCCCTTATACGGAGCCAGGTTCAACTTGGCATAACGCTCCAGCACTTCGGCATGAAGAGCCGGATCGACCTTTACGGCATATTCTTCCACCAGTTTCTTTCCGGCGGCAAAATCGCCTTCGCTCTTGATACGCTGTACTTCCGCCAGCAAAGTTCCGAACAGTTCGCGCAGCTTGGCATAGTCACCCACAACCACGTATGTCTTGCCATCCCGCCGTTTCAGCTCGATCACGTTATCGGCCTTTCCTTTTTCATACACCCATTTGGCGATCAGCTGGCGGTTACGCATGTGGGCTTCTTCAATATTTTTGCCCAGCTCGATCCGGACCAGCTGCGTCATCAGGCCGTTCATTATATATTTATAATATTCGGCTTTATAGGCTTCGGCATCCGGCACAAGTCCGAGTTCCACCAGCTTGGCATCTCCGAGATAGTACAAACCGAAAAGATCGGCACGCGCCTCTTCCAATGTCGAACTGTATGCCTTCAAAGCATCCGGATCGGTATCGGGAAGCAATCTGCCGGAACCATGTCCCAGGCATTCATGCAAATCGGTATGCAGATTGTCGGTGATAAATCCGTATTTCTTCAATTCCTCGCGCTCCTTATCGCTCCAGACAAATTCTTCATTGAAGCCATTTCCCAGAGAAGCTCTGTCGTATGCCTCGGTGATGTTCTCGATCGTAACGGATTTCGAACCATGATCGCGGCGGATCCAGTCGGCATTCGGGAGGTTTATACCGATCGGGGTTGCCGGATAGCAATCGCCTCCCAACATGGAAACCGTAATCACTTTGGCACTGACACCTTTCACCTTTTCTTTCTTAAACCGTTTATCTACCGGCGAATGATCTTCGAACCATTGTGCATTGTCGCTGATCACTTTCGTCCGCTTCGTCGCCTCCTTGTTTATAAAGTTCACGGTCGATTCCCAACTGGCTTTCATTCCTAACGGATCACCGTATGTTTCGATAAAGCCGTTTACAAAGTCGACCTCCGAAGCCGTATCTCCCACCCACAGGATCGAATAGGCGTCAAAAGTTTTCAGGTCGCCGGTCTGATAGTACTCGATCAGTTTCCCGATGATTGCTTTTTGCGCATCGTTCTCGGCAAAAGCCACGGCTTTCTGCAATTCCGACACGATCTTTTCGATTGCCGGCGAATAGAGGCCGCCTACTTTCCACACTTTTTCGACCAGCTTGCCGTTCTCTTTTACCAGACGACTGTTCAAGCCGTACGAGATCGGAGAAATCGTATCTTTCCCGGCTTTCATCCGGGCATAGAAATCCTCGACCTCTTCCTGGGTAACTCCTTCACCATAATAATTGTTGGCCGAAGCCCGGATCAGGTCGACATCTCCACTTTGCACCGTACGTTTCGCCATCACACCCGGATCAAAGATCACAGGGCTGATCCCGGCGACAAACTGTTCCACCGTCTGCCCTTCACGTAGCGGAAGTGCGGAAGCCTCAACCCCGGAGACGCAAGTACGGAAGAATTCGGGAGTAAAGCCGGGAACGAATTTATCTTCCGCATAATGGTGATGGATGCCGTTGGCAAACCAAACCCGCTTCAGATAAGTCTCCAAAGCAACAAACTGCGGATCTGTACGATCTCCTTTATAGCCGGTATAAACAGCCTCCAACGTACGGCGGATCGGCAGATTATAACGGCAGTTCTGGTCGAACAGGATATCCCGGCCCATCTGGGCGGCTTCCGACAAATGGTATAATAATTGTTTCTGCTTCAAAGAAAGGGATTCGAATCCCGGAACCTGATAACGCAGTATCTGAAGATCAGCAAACTGATCCACGACATAATTGAAATCATCCTGTAGAGACGCACGGTCATGTGTCTCTACCTTCTGCCCCGTACAGGCAGTCATAGCCATTGCAGTCATAAGCGATAACATTATATTTCTCATATACGAACTTTTAGCTTTTCCCATATTATTATTTAAAAGGTTCCCTCGCAAAGGTACAGATATTTCGGGAATTGTATCGAATTATTTTGTATATTCGTATCAGAGCGATTGCCTGCCGACAAAATCCTGATTTGAAAAATAAAAAGTATTTCCCATTTTATTTGGTTTACATCATAAACTATTTTATTTTTGTAGCGTGCAAGTGAGAAACGCGCAGCTCCTTGCACTTTTTTAATCCATATATGGTTTACAAAATAAACTTATTCACATCAAACTTAAAAAGAAGTCAAAAATGGAAGCAACAACAGAGACAAACAAAAGAGACTGTTCATTATCAGCACAGATGAAAATGAATATCCTGAGATATATCGTAGTATGCAGTTTCCTTGCAATAGTCAATTATATCACAAATCCATCTTACTGGTGGTTTTTATGGGTAGTCGCCGGCTGGGGATTGGATCTGAGTTTAAACATCATTAGTCAGTATTTTATCAAACAAGAGGAGGGGAAAAAATGAAACGTATTATTATAACAAGTATATTGGCCCTGATTTTCAGTTGCAGTTCGGTAATAGCCCGCACCATCATCGTGAAGGTCAGCAATATCCGGGGTGAAAAAGGGAACATCCTGGTGATGGCTCAACAGGGAAAAGAAAGCAAACCGGTTTATGGAATGGCTAAAGCCGAAAAGGGAACCGCTGTCATCAAACTGGAAAATGTGGAATGGGACGAATTCGACCTGTCTGTTTTTCATGACGAAAACGACAATTGGAAAATGGATTTCTCTGAAGATAAAAAGCCAGTCGAGGGTTACGCGATGAAAAGCTGGAAACCTAAACAGGACGAAGAGACCGTCAGCCTGAAATTGTACTACCCGACTCACGAATAAAGTCATGAAACGGGTATCACTCCTGATCCTACTAACGGTGGCGACTCTCTCCGCTCACGTATATGGCCAGACGAATACGACAGTATACGGCGGCCATATACAAAACCATCAAGGGGAAGCGGTGAACTATGCGACCGTCGTTCTACTGCGGAACGGCGATCAAATAGCCGGAGGTGCAACCGACAGTATCGGAAACTTCGCATTGAAGGCCGACACAGGAGCCTACACACTCATTATTCAATGTATAGGCTTTGAAACGATACGCAAGTCAATCCGGCTATCAGCCGACACACGCGAGGCATTTATATTGGAGACTTCAACCTATGCATTGAAAGAAGTGGTAGTACAAGCTCCTAATATCGAGCGGAAAGCAGACCGCTTTGTCGTCAACGTCTCCCCTGCCAGCGGCAAAGACGGGACGGAATTGTTATCGCAAGCACCGGGCGTATGGCTGACCGACAAGAGCATTTCCATCAATGGAGCATCGGGGACCAAGGTGTTTGTAGACAACCGGGAAATCAAGTTGAGCGGAGAAGAACTGCTTTCCTACCTGCGTTCATTAAAATCCGAGAATATCAGGCGGATCGAAGTGATCCCGATTACCGGAGCGGAATATGATGCCAATATGCGGGGCGGAGTTATCCGGATCTCCCTCCGGCGCAGGCTGGATAACGGCGTACAAGGAAATATCTCGATGGGAACGTTTTTGGCTCCTTCATTAACCCGGTATTTACCTTCCGCCGGCCTTCATGCACGTATTGGAAAATGGAGCATCCAGGCAGCGGCTTCAGGCATATTCACACCGAACGACAGAAGCAAGATGAGTTCGGAAAGGGAATACCCGGAGGAAACTATTCATTTTTCGAGCCTTTCAGGATTCGACACCCGCTCCGGTTACGGGACGGGACGTTTAGGGGCGATCCTTGAAATAGATACGGCCAATAGTGTCGGGGGAGAAATCGAATACATCCGGCAAACGGCCAAAGGACCGTCCTGGAGCCGGACAAATCTCACGAAAGGAGGATTCATGCTGAACAGTAACGGGAAATACGGACAGAGCAGCCAATACCAGACTGTCACCGCCACGATGAATTATCTGCATAAAATAGACAATCGAGGTTCAGCGATCAAACTGATCGTCGATTATGCAAATAAAAAATCGAAAGGCGATAATGACTACAGCGTCACCCAAGAGACGGAAATGCTGAAACACGACAGCCTCTACAGAAGCCATGCGGATGCGACTTACGAAATTGTCACATCCGACCTGTCGGGATTGAAATATTTCAACAAAAACCTGTCGCTGAACGCCGGAGTGAAGTACACGCATACTTCCATGGACGACTATTCCCGCTATGACGGCCTGTTGCAACAGCAGGAATGGAAAGAAAACCCAGTCTACGGGCACAGCCTGAAATACAAGGAGGACATCATGGGCGCGTATGCTTCTTTTTCGGCCAAGGCAGGCAAGTGGTCGCTTATCGCCGGCCTGAGGGGAGAATACACACAGACGGACGACCGGAGCGACCGCATCAAACGTGACTATTTCGACTTCTTCCCCAACCTGAGTGCCACGTATGCATTCGACCGGATGAAAAAGTGGATGCTGGTCGGCCAATATGCCCGCAACATCGAGCGTCCGGCATTCTACACCTTGAACCCGAACCGGTTGCAAACGTCCGACTACAGTTACCAGATCGGGAACCCCTATCTGCGTCCGACTTATATCAACAGGTTCAGTGCAACATTGGTCTATAACTACCGCTATACGTTGACCGTCGGCGGAAACTTCCACCACGACCTGATCCGGGAGTTTTGCAAACAGGATGCGGGAAATCCGGATATCTCCTACATCACCTACGAGAACCATCATTCGGAAAACCACTGGTTCGTAGCCATCAACCTGCCGATGCAACCGACCGCATGGTGCAACCTGACGGCAAACTTCGTAGGCGTGCGGCAGGATATCCGGATGACGGAAGAAGCCGACTTCAAAGCGCATTATCTGGCCTTTGCCAATGCCAATGCAACGTTTCTGCTGCCGGCGGATTTCACGGCAGAGGTCCAGTACAGCGGGACAAGCCGCCTCTATTCCGGAAACAGCGAGGTCGCTCCCCGCCATACGGTCCATCTGGCCGTGCGCAAGAAGTTTGCCGATAACCGTTTCCTTCTGACGGCTTCCGCCAACAATATTTTCGACCGCCGACAGTCCTTCGTCAGCCGTATCGATGCCTACACAACTTACAGCCGGTACGAAAGCGCCCTTTCGGGACGGACTTTCAAAATATCCCTGACATGGAACTTCAACAGCGGGAAGAAAGTGAAAAAGAGCAAGATCGAAAGAAGTTCGGCCGACGAAAGAAGCCGGCTCATTGAAAAATAATTATCTTTGAATCAACAAAGTACATACGAACAAAATAAAAAACAAATAAAGTCATGGAAGACAGAAAATTAAACGAGAAAGAAAGTCTGGAACTCATTACCCGGATGATCAGGGAAACCCAAGAAAATGTAGCCCGTTATGCCGCCTACCCGCTTCTGGTATGGGGATACACGACGATTATAATAGCGGTTGCCATCTGGTATGCTTTCCTGCAGACCGGTTCTTACAAGGTGAATTATTTATGGTTCGCACTGCCCGTCATTGCCGGCCCGATCACGATCTATTTCGCCCGCAAAAACGGGAAAAGAGGAGTTAAAAACTATATAGACCGCATCACCGGCCAGATATGGATCGTGTTTGGCGTTGTCGGCTGGTTCCTATCCCTTGTCTCTTTTGCCGGAAAGGTGGACATCTTGTTCATCATCCCGTTGCTAATGGGGATGGCAACAACGCTCTCCGGATGTGTCAGCAAATATAAGCCGATGGTCATAGCCGGATCTGTCAGCATTGCACTCTCCTTTTCCATCTTATTTATACACGGGGCCGACCGGTTATTAGCTTTCGCCGCTATCTTTGCCGTCATGATGATTATACCGGGACATATCCTGAATAAACAAATGAAGCAGCTATGTTCAAAGAATTAGATCCATTATTACATTCCCAGCTCCGGCTTGCGGTCATGTCCATTCTCTTGTCGGTTGATGAAGCCGATTTCGTCTACCTGAAAGAAAAGACACAAGCGACCGCCGGCAACCTGAGTGTGCAGATAGACAAATTGAATGAAGCCGGATATATCGAAGTCGAGAAAAGCTTCGTCGGGAAAAAGCCCCGTACCACCTGCCGGATCACGCCTGTCGGCAAGCAGGCGTTCGAGGATTATGTGAATGCGCTGAAAGGATATATCGGAATCTGAAAATTTGCTGCATCGACAGATGGACTTCTGTCGATGGAACAGATGCCCATCTGTCAGCCTCGCAACAAATCGCCTGCGATATGTTTTATTCAAAATCGGCCGGATAAGTCAATAGTTGATACATCAAAGCCTTTGCCATCCGGTAATGCCCGTCCGCATTCGGATGAAGGCGGTCCGTATCTTCCTTATGAAAATATCGGGTATGGGAGTCGCTGACAGGATAAAGCCCGCTGACGCTATTGAGGTCGATGACAGGAACGGCCCAGACATTGGCCGCTTCTTTGATCACTTCCACATATTCATCCACATACAGACCGATCCGGTTGGGATAAGATTCGTCCGGCTGGATATTGTTATCCCCGAATTCGGCATATCCGCGATGTATCGGAGTCAACAGTATGATTTGTTTCGTCGGATAATTCGCTTTCAGATAAGACAGGACACGGTTGATACGTCCCCGGAACGTCCGGTCATCCGTTTGTAGCGTCCGCCGCTTCCGCACTTCCCGCTTCGGCCCCGACACTTCAACGGATTCTTCCTTCTCGGCGTACCATTCACCTAAAGGGACTCCGGCATTAAAGTCGTTTGTCCCGGCAAAGACCAGGATTGCGTCGATATCGCCACCCCGTTCAGCCAGCAATCTCCCGGCCTGCTCCAACACGCCGTTCCACTGATGACCGTTAATGCCGTAAACGAAGGGTTCCATGCCCAACATCTCCGAAAGATACTGCCAATAATTTTTCGTCGTCCCGACATGTATCTTATCGGTAATCGAATCACCCAAGAAAGCCACTTTTTTCCCTTTCCACGGGTTAGGGACAGAAACCTCCTGCATTTCCTGCAAGAGACAAGCCGAATAAGGATGAACATCAGTCGACAACAATAAGGCTGACAATAACAAAGCTGAATAACGTATATGCATATCGTTTTTATCAATTAAGATGAACTAAACGTACAAAATTATAAATATACCCCGAAGCGCCCAAAGCATCTCTCCTGTTTTAATTGAAAAATTTACCGTACCTTTGTACAATTCTTATTCACTGTAGAAATATGGAAATTGCAGCATTAGTTTCGGGAGGAGTAGACAGCTCCGTAGTCGTCCACCAGTTGAAAGAGGCTGGATACGATCCAACCATTTTCTATATCCGTATCGGCATGGAAGATAAAGACGGATATATAGACTGCCCCGCCGAAGAAGATATCGAGATCACCTCCTATATAGCCAAGAAGTACGGATGCCGGTTCGAGATCGTCTCCTTGCACGACGAGTATTGGGATCGTGTCGTGAGTTACACCATCGATTCCGTAAAACGCGGACTCACCCCCAACCCGGATATGATGTGCAACAAATACATCAAGTTCGGCTGTTTCGAGGAGAAATGGGGCAAAGACTTCGACAAGATAGCAACCGGCCATTACGCCACGACAACCGAGATCGACGGCAAAGTTTGGCTCTCCACTGCCAAAGACCCCGTGAAGGACCAGACCGACTTCCTCGGCCAGATCACCCGTTTGCAGATACAGAAGTTGATGTTCCCGATCGGACACCTGATGAAAAGCGAAGTCCGAGCCATCGCCGAGCAACAAAAACTGCCGAGCGCCAAACGGAAAGACAGCCAGGGTATCTGCTTCTTAGGCAAGATCAACTATAATGACTTCATCGAGCGCTACCTGGGAAAACGGACCGGAAAGATCGTCGAACTGGAAACCGGCAAGGTGTTGGGCAAGCACAACGGATATTGGTTTCACACGATCGGGCAGCGTAAGGGTTTAGGCTTGAGTGGCGGACCGTGGTTCGTTATCAAAAAGGATATCAAGCGGAACATCATCTATGTTTCCAACGGTTATGATCCGGAAACACAATACGGCAAGATTATCAACATGCACGGCTTCGACTTCATTACCGAAGACCCGTGGGGAGAGTTTGCGGACGAGAAAGAGATCACTTTCAAGATCCGTCACACGCCGGACTTCACACATGGCCGCATCCGTCGCATCGGTGACCTCTACCGCATCGAATCCGACAACAAAATCCAGGGAATCGCCCCCGGACAGTACGGAGTGGTCTACGACAAAGACCACCATCTTTGCCTCGGCAGCGGCATGATTATTGATGAAGAGAAATAGGCCAATTGCCGATTATTATGTATCTTTGTTTCAAGTTGTAATATTTAAACTAAGTAAAAATGGAAGCAACAAGTATAAAAAAAGAAACGATAAAAACATTAAAGACATTCGAGATAGCCATTCCCGAAGAGTACGCTGCAACAATCCGTAAACTAATTCAAGGATTAGGAGGCAAGATCAA
The DNA here is from genome assembly GCF_977054455.1 of Parabacteroides sp. Lineage (NCBI taxonomy): Bacteria > Pseudomonadati > Bacteroidota > Bacteroidia > Bacteroidales > Tannerellaceae > Parabacteroides > Parabacteroides sp. The sequence continues at coordinate 25,094 of NZ_CDRTCT010000032.1, forward strand.
GGTCCGCAAAGAAAAAAAATGCGGACTGGATGAATAACCGGTACGCATGCCGATCTATTCTGACCGTTACAGGTTAAACCAGTAATTCATTTTAATCATAAACGTATTCGTTGCGGGAAGGCCGAACATGCGGTCCAAGTTATTTCCCCAGCCGGAAAGATAACGGCTGTCACGATTAGACATCCTGTGTTCCCATACCAAGTATAATGTAGAACCCGGCAGATATTCCCAGCGTGCCACCAGATTGGAACGGAACTCGTTAAAACTGAAGTCCGGCTTCTCCTTTATAAAAGACGTTTCCTCCTCCGACAACGGGCGGAAACGATCTTCATACGTATGCGAAGTCGTATTTGTCATGGATTTGAAATCACTGAACCGGGCAGTCGAGGTAAAAGGCGAGCCATAGAACTGAACCGAAATATCCGGTGTCACGTTTACCTGCAACTTCATGGTCAGCCCGTATGTTTTCTGATCCATATGCGCTGTCATGTAAGGGACCGTAGTGATCTCCGGTACAGCCTGTACAAATTGCATATTGTCCCTATTCCAGGCATAATTCACCTGCCCGGAAAGATAGACATGGTTTCCGAGACGGAAAGTCAACCCCGGTATAAAGGAGTTGAAACGGTTATATCCATCCAGATTATGATTCCCTTCATATTGCAACGTCAACATAACCCGTTTTGCCTTATCCGTATTAAACTTGACCGATGTCAGGAAATAAGGATCAAAACGCACATCCGGGCCACCCCGTAGCAAACGGCTATCCAGGCTGTTCCAGCAGAACGTTTCCGATAAGACCAGTTCATAACGGCTCATCGTCATCGTCTGCCACTTCAACGCCACATCATTATAAAAAGGAGTCCCGCCATAATTCCATTGGTTCCGTTGTGTCAACGTAAAAGCGTTATACCGGAACATCTTCCAAATATCCGTCTGCCGATAGACGACCTCCGTCTCATTCGATAAATTATCCGTTTGCTTCAAGTAGCCGATATCATTCAGGTCGAAACCGGGAGACGACCAGCTGAAGGTCTCCGCAAAAGCCCATTTCGCATTTCCTTTCCGTCCCAGCTTCAGATAACCGCCCGTTCCATTCAACGAACGACGGTCCGGATCGACCTCCAAATAACCGGCGGAAGACGACCGTTGATAATAATGCACCGCATTTTCCTGTAATGCACGGATCGCCTCCCGACTTCCATTCAGGGAACTGGCCATCGCCTTCGCCTCGATATAATACAAACGATTCTTAAAATATTGCGTAAAATCAATCCCTGCCGTAAACGCATTACGTACCATGAAATCCTCCAGATACGGTTCATCCAAAGCACGGTTTACAGAAGTAACCATTCCCCCCAACAACGTATTCCCTTCCCAGTTTTTCTGCACACGGGCTACGGTATAATTCGTTAACGGTTCCACCACAACCTTATCTTCCACCCCGTTGAACGTCACTTTGGAAGACGACTGTGCCGTCAAGCTTTGCACCACTCCGACCGTCACCCCCTTACGGTTCGTCCCTGTCAGTTTCAAAGCTCCGATAATAGGAATATTCTCTTTCCGGCTGGCAAAGCGATTGACATTATCGATGCCCGGAGGAGTGTAGGAAGGGGCTGCCCCGATACGGCGTGTGTAGAACATCATATCATTGCCGTTGGCAAAATCCAGAATGTGCTTGCCTTCCAAAAAGAACGGACGCTTTTCATCGTAAAAAGTCTCATAGGCCGTCAGGTTCATCACCGAAGGGTCCAACTCCACCTGCCCGTAATCAGGATTGATCGTCAGGTCCAACGTAAAATCCGACAAAGCGAATTTGGCATCCAGTCCCACATTTCCACCCCATCCATGCCCCTTCTGATAAGGGCTGCCGGGGATCTTCGGTTCGCTTCTGTATTTCCCCATCACATAGGGCAAGAACTCAATACCGCGAGGTTTGGGCAATTCGTCCATCCCGTGCATCTCACCGAACGAAAAGACATGCCCGTTATTTTTCAACGGGATCATGCTCCAGTTCTGCACTTCATTGTTCCGCCGGATGATACGCCTCACATGGAGTCCCCAGATACCATCTTCGGATTTCCGGTTATAACGAAGCTGGCTGAACGGGATACGCAATTCGGCCGTCCAGCTCGAATCCGGCAGATTGGCATGTGTCTTCCCTTCCCAGACCGCATTCCAACTCAAGTTCACATTCAACTTGTCCGTCACGATCAAATCGGTCTTGTTCCCGCCTAAATTAATATTGAATTCCGGAGCCGCCCGATAATCATGATAGGTATCGAAAGCCACACTGATCAGATCGCCCATGCTGTTATCGTCCCGGTTACCGATAAAACGGTTCATCTTCCCCGGAACTCCATCTTTACAATAAACCCCTACATAAATATATTTATCATCATAAAAAAGTTTGACCCGCGTAGGCGAAGAAGAGACAATCCGCTCATAAGGAATAATCTGAACAAAGCGGTCGGACCACTCGCCTTGCTCCGTCCAGAAAGGCTCGTCCAGCTTTCCGTCTATTACCGGCTTGTTTCCCGACACCTTCGTTACATTATAAATACGCTTGTAAGCATCCTTGAAAGGGACAATGGAATCCTGCTGCCCATAGCAAAAGGCACAGGCCGCCAGGAAAAGGAGATTTAAGAGATAGCGGTATTTCATGGTCAAACGAATCAAGCGAGAAGGTTATCGCTTTTTTCTTGCACACAAAGTTAAGAATTATACGGAAATAAAAAAGGCTGCCCATCCATAGGATTGCAGCCTTCCCTTGATATATGAATTAATTAAATAGCATACAGAGAACTGATGGATTCACCGCTACATACACGACGGATGGCTTCGGCAAACATATCGGCAACAGACAGTACTTTCACCTTCTCGCATTTCTTTGCATAAGGGATAGAGTCTGTAAAGATCATTTCAGTCAAAGCAGACTGGTCGACACGCGTAGAAGCCGGGTCGGACATCACGGCATGGCTGGCGATGGCACGCACGGATTTGGCACCGTTTTCGAGCATCAGGTTGGCAGCCTTCGTAATAGTACCGGCCGTGTCCACCATATCGTCGATCAAAAGGACATCCAAGCCTTCCACATCACCGATGATGCGCATTTCTGCCACCTCATTGGCACGCAGACGTGATTTGTGGCAAATAACCATCGGCAGTCCCAGGTATTTGGAATAACTGCTGGCACGTTTGGTACCCCCAACATCCGGCGTTGCGATACACAGGTTATCCAGAGGCAAAGATGATTTTATGTAATCCAGGAAAATGGAAGATGCATACAAGTGATCGACCGGAACATTGAAGAATCCCTGAATCTGATCGGCATGCAAGTCCATCGTGATCAGGCGGTCGATACCGGCAGTACTCAGCATGTCTGCGATCAGCTTGGCGCCGATAGACACACGCGGTTTGTCTTTTCTATCCTGACGAGCCCAACCGAAATAAGGAATAACTGCGATTACAGAGTGTGCAGAAGCACGCTTGGCAGCATCGATCATCAGGAGAAGCTCCATCAGATTATCAGAGTTAGGAAACGTTGATTGTACCAAGAAAACATCGCGGCCGCGGATCGACTCTTCGTAAGAAACGGAGAACTCTCCATCAGCAAAGTGTTGAATGTTCATCTGTCCCAACGGACAACCAAGACTATTGCAAATTTTCTCTGCAAGATACCGGGAGTTGGTTCCCGAAAACACCAAGAAAGGAGTTTGTGCACTCATTATTCCGAATATTTATCTTAAGTAAATAGATTTGAATTGTGGGTGCAAAGGTATAAAAGAATTGACAATTGACAATGGACAATTGACAATTACCGAAAAACTAATTGTCTATTGTCCATCATCCATTGTCAATTTAATAAGCAAACTTCAGTAAACGACCGGAATAAGCAGGTATGACGACCTGATAAGGCCAGGCTGCCGTCAATGTACTGATACTGGTTTCGCCGGTCATCAGATCGGTCAGCACGGCCGCCTTGTTGTCCCCGAAGTCAAGCGCTTTGAATGCCTGGTCGGGTATCCGGATGCGTACCGTCTGCTCCGCCTTGTCAAAATTAACCACCACTAACAACACTTCGTCCAGATATTTACGCATGAACACGAATTGGCGATGCGGATTAAAATACGGATTACTCAGGTTTGCATACATCAAATCATAGAAAACACCTTCCGTGATGACCCGTTCGGACTTGGCTATATTCAGGATCTTTGCATACGCTTCGCGCAATTGCCGTTGCTCAGCAGTCAGTTTGCCGCCATCGAAAGCCCCTTCGTTTATATAGTTGCGCAAGCTGGCAAGACTCCAGTAATCAAAAATCGTCGTACGCCCGTCACGTCCGCTAAACCCTTCGTCGTCCATTCCCGGCTCCCCTAACTCCTGCCCGCTATAAACCATCACCGGATTGGTGTTCATCATGGCCGAGACGATCATCCCCGGAATACCCGGACGCGGATCACCGGCAAAGAAGCAAGAAGCGATACGCTGTTCGTCATGGTTTTCAAGGAAGTTCAGCATATTATGCTGGATGCCTTCAAGCGACTGCCAGCATCCGGATATATTGCTTGCCGGAGCCTGGTTGCACATGACGGCGCGTACCGTATCGTAGAGTCCGACCTTATCATACAAATAATCAAAATGTCCGTTCCGGATATAATTGCGATATTCAGCCGGATTATAAACCTCGGCAATAAAGCAAACATCATAAACCTGTTTCACCTTCGGGATCACCCAGTTCCAGAATTCAACCGGAACCATTTCCGCCATATCGCACCGGAAGCCGTCAACGCCCTTTCCCGCCCAGAAAAGCAGGATATCCAACATCTTTGTCCAAGTATTGGGGACCGGATCAAAATACGTAGCACGCCCGTTCAGGTAATCGACCCCGTAATTCAACTTGACCGTTTCATACCAGTCGTTTTGCCCCGGACAAGCATCGAACCGGTCGTTTCCGGTTACTTTAGCCGGGAATTCACTATATTCGAAATCTTCCTGCTGGGCCCCGAACGGCAAGGATAAGGGTTGTCCCGGTATATAATAAAAATTATTGTCGGGATCGAAAGCCTTCGAAGTATTGTCTTTTTGTCCCAGATCTTCCACATACGCCATCTTGGCATCCGAATGATACTGGCGGGCGACATGGTTGGGAACGAAATCGATAATCACTTTCATTCCGGCTTCATGCGTCCTTCCGACCAGCGATTCAAATTCTCCCATTCGTTCCGGCACGTGATCCGCCAGATCCGGGTCTATATCGTAATAATCTTTGATGGCATAAGGCGAGCCGGCATTCCCCTTCACGACCGCCGCATGGTCTTTTCGTATCTGGTAAGCCGTATAATCGGTATTCGTTGCATGTTCGATCACTCCGGTGTACCACACATGGGTAGTTCCCAGTTCCTTGATCTTTGATAAAGCAAGGGGCGTAAAGTCCGAGAACTTTCCGACTCCGTTTTCGACTTTACTTCCATTCTTCACCAAGGATGATTTCTTATTACCGAACCAACGTGGAAAGACCTGGTATATTACCATCTTATTTGTCTGTTTCATCGCGCTATTTGTCAACTTAGTTAATATTTCAGGTGAACACCGGAACATCCGGAAAAAACTATGGCATCAGGGCATTGTTTCTTCTTGCCATAATAGCGTTCACCAGGGTTTCATATTTATTTTCTTTTATCACGACCTCGAATGCCCGGATTGCCGCGCCATATCCGATATCCGCGATCTCGTCCACATTCTCCAGGTCGAATGTCTTATACATGCCGAACTCCTCCGCCTCGATCAGGACATCACACATTTCGCGGTCTTCCAACGTGTTTGCCCGGAACATATAGTGATAGGAACGTTCCGCAATATGGAAAATCGTCTGCTTGTACTTTTGCGGGACAAGGGGACTGACATTCACACCGATGATACGCTCACATTCTTCACGGATGATGGAAACCGGGAAATTATGGAAAAGACCTCCGTCGACGTAATGCACTCCGTTTATCACGACCGGGCTAAAGATAATCGGGATACTACAAGAAGCAGCCACCGCCTCCACGATGGGACCGCTACGGAACTCATGACTTTCACCGTTGTCAAGGTCGGTAGCCACGACAACCAGAGGAGTTTTCAGCTCTTCAAACGTCTTAGCTCTCAAATGACGACGAAGGAAATAACGGAACCGCTTGCTATCGAACAATCCCGATTTCGGGATTTGCAACTGGGCGAATTCGGAAAACTCACGTCCGGTAAAGAGTTCTTTGATTTCGCCGGACGTATAGCCATCGGCAAACAAAGCCCCCATCAACGAACCGACACTTGTACCTACGATGATATCAGGCTTCAGGCCGCATTCTTCGAGTAATCTAAAAACTCCGATATGAGCAAAACCTTTCGCTCCTCCCCCGCTCAGAGCCAAGCCCAATTTATAGGTCTTATGGTTCGTTTCTTCCGTCATTTGCGTTTTCATTCTTAATCTGTGACAAATATGCTGTTTTTTTTAGAATGAAACATTATTATTTACGAAAAAGTTTCTCTACTTCTTTATTTTCGTTATATTTACAGGTAAACAATAAAGGATCGTAAGGCACTAAGTGTCAAAACGATCAAATCCATATTAAATTTAAATCTCATTGCTATGATTACACCTATTTTTTGGATCATACCGGTAGCCTCCATCCTGGCACTGGTATTTGCCTGGTTCTTCTTCAGACAGATGATGAAAGAGAGTGAAGGGACGGAGTTAATGGCAAAAATAGCCCGGCACGTACGCAAAGGGGCTATGTCGTACCTGAAACAACAATACAAAGTGGTCGCTTCGGTGTTTCTCGCCTTGGTGGTTCTGTTCTCCATCATGGCGTATGGGTTCGGAGTACAAAACGAATGGGTTCCGATCGCCTTCCTGACCGGCGGTTTCTTTTCCGGCCTTGCCGGTTTCTTAGGGATGAAGACGGCGACCTATGCATCCGCCCGTACCGCCAATGCCGCCCGCTCGTCCCTGAACAGCGGCTTGCAGGTTGCCTTCAGAAGCGGCGCCGTCATGGGGCTGGTCGTCGTCGGCCTCGGTTTGCTTGACATTTCGTTCTGGTACATATTATTAAACATCTGCATCCCGGCCGAAGCGATGGATGCCACACATAAACTGACCATTATCACGACCACCATGCTGACCTTCGGGATGGGAGCCTCCACACAGGCGCTCTTCGCCCGTGTCGGCGGAGGCATCTATACAAAAGCCGCCGATGTCGGGGCCGACCTGGTCGGGAAAGTGGAAGCCGGTATCCCCGAAGACGACCCGCGCAACCCGGCAACCATTGCCGACAATGTGGGAGACAACGTCGGCGACGTAGCCGGCATGGGGGCGGACCTCTATGAATCCTATTGTGGTTCGATCCTGGCAACCGCCGCACTGGGCGCGGCCGCATTCGTGGCGTCCGGCGACGTGGAGATGCAATACAAGGCGGTCGTGGCGCCGATGCTGATCGCCGCGGTCGGGATCGTCTTGTCGATTATCGGTATCTTCGCCGTCCGTACCAAAGAGAATGCGACGATACGCGAGTTGCTGAAAGCGCTTGCGATAGGGACGAACCTCAGCTCGGTGTTGATTGCCCTTTCCACCTTCGGTATCCTATACATGTTGGGCTTGGACAATTGGTTCTGGATCAGCTGTTCGGTCATCATCGGATTGTTGGTAGGGATCGTGATCGGCCAATCGACGGAATACTATACTTCCCAGTCTTATAAGCCCACCCAACGGGTTTCGGAAGCCGGACTGACCGGACCGGCAACGGTGATCATCTCCGGGTTGGGACTGGGCATGTTGTCCACCGCAATCCCGGTACTGGCCGTAGTAGTCGGAATCATCTGTTCGTTCCTCTTTGCTTCCGGATTCGATTTCAATAATATAGGAATGGGGTTGTACGGCATCGGCATTGCCGCCGTCGGGATGCTCTCGACTTTGGGCATCACACTGGCTACAGACGCCTACGGGCCGATTGCCGACAATGCCGGCGGCAATGCGGAGATGTCCGGCTTGGGCAAGGAAGTCCGCAAACGTACGGATGCACTCGACTCCTTAGGCAACACGACCGCCGCAACAGGCAAAGGATTTGCGATCGGTTCGGCAGCCTTGACGGGCTTGGCATTGCTGGCCTCTTATGTGGAAGAGATTAAAATAGGCTTGCTCCGGTTGGGCGAAACGGTTCTGCAGTTTGCCGACGGCAGGGCGATCGAAGTGTCAAAAGCCTCTTTCTCCGATTTCATGATCTATTATGATGTCACGCTTATGAATCCGAAGGTGTTGGCGGGGATGTTCCTCGGTTCCATGATGGCTTTCATGTTCTGCGGATTGACGATGAACGCAGTCGGACGGGCTGCCGGGCATATGGTGGAGGAAGTACGCCGCCAGTTCCGCGAAATTCCCGGAATTTTGACAGGAAAAGCCGAACCCGATTACGCCCGCTGCGTGGCCATCTCGACAAAAGGGGCACAGCACGAGATGGTGCTGCCTTCCCTGTTAGCCATCATTGCACCGATCGTCACCGGTCTGGTATTCGGAGTGACAGGAGTAGTCGGTTTGTTGATCGGCGGATTGAGTACAGGTTTCGTACTGGCGATCTTCATGGCTAACTCTGGAGGAGCCTGGGATAACGCCAAGAAACATATCGAAGAAGGGAACCACGGCGGCAAGGGCAGCGAAGCCCATAAGGCGACAGTCGTAGGCGATACGGTCGGCGACCCGTTCAAAGACACCTCCGGCCCCAGCCTCAACATCCTGATCAAGCTGATGAGCATGGTAGCTATCGTCATGGCAGGACTGACAGTAGCCTGGAGTTTGTTCTGATCGGGTGATAGGTGATAGGTGAAAAGGCCTTTTTGTAAAACTTTTCTGAGTTTGAATTAAAAAACGTCACCTTAAAGGCGGCGTTTTTTAATTCATTTTTCCTAAACTTTTACAGAAACGGGGTTTTATCTATCATCTATCATCATAAATCACTGACAATCAATAATAGCATTTCTTAATACACCTTTTTTATTTATTCCACGCGATGAAATGTTTGAATCTTCATTTACGCCCTCATTCGAAAGGACAGACACCTCAAAAAGGCTACCGTAAAGCTATGCTTTATGAAGGCTAAAGCTATGGGTTACGCAACCTAATGCATAGCTTTAGAGAAGCTGGTGCATTGCCGAACGGGATGCGCCGGGACAAATAGTTTCCTGCACGTATATTTTTAACTACCGGAAGAAAGCATTCATGGAGAAATGCATGTATCTTTGCAGCCGGTATAACATAAAAACAATCTGTATGTCAATCTCACGCTTCAATGCAGTGGAGAAAGCATCCAACCGAAAGGCCGTGGAAGCCATTACTCCCGATCAGAAAGTATCCGAATATTATGGTGAGAACGTCTTCAACCGGAAGGCAATGCAAAAGTATCTCTCCAAAGAAACCTACAAAGCCCTGACCCATGCCATCGACAACGGGACCCCTATCGACCGCGAAATTGCCAATCATGTGGCTGCGGGCATGCGCATGTGGGCACTGGAAAAAGGAGTCACACACTACACACACTGGTTCCAGCCTCTTACCGACGGGACAGCCGAGAAGCACGACGCATTCGTCGAACATGACGGAGGCGGCGGCATGATCGAAGAATTCAGCGGCAAGCTGCTCGCACAACAGGAGCCGGACGCTTCCAGCTTCCCTAACGGCGGATTGCGCAACACGTTCGAAGCCCGCGGCTATTCAGCCTGGGACCCCTCCTCGCCTGCGTTTATCGTTGACGACACCTTGTGTATCCCGACCGTATTCATCGCCTATACCGGTGAAGCGCTGGACTACAAGACCCCGCTGATCCGCTCCATCGAAGCCCTGAACAAGGCAGCCAAAGACGTCTGCCATTATTTCAACGAAGACGTCAATAAAGTCATCACCTATTTAGGCTGGGAACAGGAGTATTTCCTGGTAGACGAAGACCTCTATTCCGCCCGTCCCGACCTGTCGCTGACGGAACGTACCCTGTTGGGACACGAAAGTGCGAAGAACCAGCAATTGGACGACCACTATTTCGGAGCCATTCCCTCCCGTGTACAAGAGTTCATGAAGGACCTGGAAACTGAATGTTATAAATTAGGCATCCCGGTCAAGACACGCCACAACGAGGTTGCCCCGAACCAGTTCGAGCTGGCACCTATTTATGAGGAATGCAACCTCGCCAACGACCATAACCAGTTGTTGATGTCGGTGATGAAACGTGTTTCCCGCCGCCACAACTTCCGCGTGCTGCTCCACGAAAAGCCTTTTATGGGTGTGAACGGTTCGGGCAAGCACTGCAACTGGTCGATGGGAACCGATACGGGCATCAACCTCTTCTCGCCGGGAAAGGACCGGGAAGACAACCTGCGTTTCATCACATTCGTAGTCAACTCGCTGATGGCCGTATATAAGTACAACGCTCTGCTGAAAGCCAGCATTGCATCGGCAACCAACGCACACCGCCTGGGCGCCAATGAAGCGCCTCCCGCTATCATCTCATCCTTCTTGGGAACACAAATCACCGAAATCCTGGACAAGTTCGAGAACTGTTCCATCGAAGACGCTATCGAGGTGGACGACAAGAAACGCCTGCACCTGGGCTTCGGACAGATTCCTGAACTGCTGTTAGACAATACGGACCGTAACCGTACCTCTCCTTTTGCTTTCACCGGAAACCGTTTCGAATTCCGTGCATTAGGATCGTCGGCCAACTGCGGTTCGGCGATGTTGGCACTGAACTCTGCCGTAGCCTACCAGCTCCGCCGGTTCAAACAGGATGTCGAGGCATTGCGGGCCGAAGGAAAGAGCAAAGAGGCCGCCATCTTCGAAGTGCTGAAAGCCTACATCAAAGAATCCAAGCCGATCCGCTTCGACGGGAACGGCTACGGCGACGAATGGAAGGAAGAAGCTGCCCGCCGCGGCCTGGATTGCGAAAACAGCGTCCCGTTGCAATACGACGCTTACCTGAAACCGGAAGTCATCCGGATGTTCAAGGAGACCGGCGTTCTGAGCGAAAAGGAATTGGAAGCCCGCAACGAAGTGAAATGGGAAATCTATATCAAAAAGGTACAGATCGAAGCTCGTGTCCTCGGCGATCTCTCGCTCAACCATATCATCCCGGTTGCCGTCCGCTACCAGTCATTGCTCCTGGACAACATCGCCAAACTGAAAGAGACATTCGGCGGATATCCGGAATATGACGATATGTCGGAAGAGCCCCGTCGCCTGGTCCGCAAGATTGCCGGCCACATCTGTTCCGTCACCCGCATGGTGGACGAAATGGTGGAAGCCCGCAAAAAAGCAAACCGCATCACGGACTTGCGAACCAAAGCGATCGCTTACCACGACACCGTCGCTCCCTACCTGGACGAAATCCGTAGCCATATAGACGATCTGGAACTGATGGTCGACAACCAGATGTGGCCGTTGCCGAAATACAGGGAACTGTTGTTTATCCGTTAATTCAGATTCATCGTTTAATTATGATGCAAGTATTCGGCAACTGTCTACAAAGAGACGTAGGCGTGGGCACGGATTAACACGAAAAAACAAATCGATTCGTGTTAATCCGTGTAACCAGTGCCTAAAAAGATAAACAATAGTCTTCACCGGCACTCAAGTCCAGTTGTTTGGTTTGGCCCCGGTAAGCCACTTCATACAGGCCATCCTGGGCTGCATGCAAAACAGCTTCGGTCACTTCTCCATTCGCCCATGCCAGATCCAGCGTATGCCCTCCGGACACGCGGATACCTTTCAACCGGCCATCGGCATAGCCTTCAGGCCAAGCCGGCAATAATTCGATTTTCCCCGGCTCGGTATAAATCAACATCTCCATAAACAGACGGGGCAAACTCAACACGGCATCCAGATTATAGATCCGATGATCCGGATCATGAGACGTCACCAAACTATTATAGACATAATAACGGCGGCTGAAACGATCCAAATTTTTGGTAACCTTATCCATATCGCCTAAACGCGCAGCCTGAAGAGCCACATGAAGCAGGCCGTGAGCCGAACTGGTATCAAACTCAAAACGTTTGTTCAACGCCACTTTAGCGGCATCGACCAATTGCTCATCCCCTTTGTTTTTAGTCAGTTGGGAACCGGGAAATACCGGATACAAATGAGACAAATGCCTGTGATCATAAACATCCGGATAAGTGGTATCTACCCATTCCGCCAGAGCCCCATCCTCGTTTATGCGATACTCAGGCAATTTTTCCAGATAAGACGACCACTTGAGGCGTTCCGCCTCCGGAAGATCAAATCGGTTACCCAAATCAAGCAATATCCCGAACACTTCACGTGCAATCGCCACATCCATCGTTGCGTCTTTACTCAACCAGGTATGTGTCCCTGCGGGCGCATTCTCCGGCGACACACTCGGGCTTATGTGATACAGGCCGTCATCGCCCATAGTCAAATAGTCCTCATAAAAATCAGCCATCTCGCGATACAGAGGCAACACTCTATTTTTCAACATTTCATTGTCTCCCATCAACATTGCATATTCATAGAAGGGACGTAAATTCCATCCGGCCCCTCCAGGCCAGCACATCCAAGGGAAAGACGGACCGAAATGCGTCAGAAAACCATTTTCCGGATCATTGTAATGCGCTACAATAAAACCACGACAGCCCAAATAATTTTTAGCATTCAAACGCCAACCGGGCAGCAAACGTTCGACATAGCCGCAATAAGATTCCGCACACTCCGGCAGATTACTCATTGCCGCCGCCGATATTGCCAAATTTATGTTCGAGTCCCACACAAAACCACCAATCCAGGCAGGCTTCCAACCGCCGCCCCAAATTCCTTGCAAAGGAGGCGGATACTTTCCACAAGACGAAATCAGGAGGTAACGTCCCATGGCATGTATCTGCTCCATAAACAACGGGGTGATGCCCTCTTCATGGACAGTTGCCAACATTTGCTCCACCGGAATGTTCTTCCAATCCGAAGCACAACCCAGATCAAGTTGCATCCGACAGAACATCTCGCCATGCTCCTTCCGATGAGAAAGCAGCAATTTGTCATAATCGACCGGAAGCGCAGACAATTCCCGGCGCGTTTCCTTTTCTTCCGACACTTTGCCATCAGCCAACGGAGTAATACGGACCACAATCAGCACCTCATCCGCATCCTCCACTTTCAAGACCGGTCCTTCCGATTTCATGTTTCCTCCTTTCAAGGTTACCCGCGCCAATCCCTCGTAGCCTCCGGTATCCTGCCTGTAACCCGCCCGATAAGTGAGCCAGCCCGATTCAGCACCGGACTCCACGAAAATAAAAGCACTGTCCAAATTGTGTTCAAAATGACTCCCATGCCGGCCAGGCGTTTCTTCCAATCCCAGCGCAACGTCTACTTTTCCAGTCTTGCCGGCTTTCAGGCGAATGACATTCACGTTGTCTGTCCTCGAAGAGAACACCGACTCTTCCACTCCGTCTGCCCCTTGACAGAAAACAGAAGCGACTCCCGTTTCAAGATCAAGCTGACGACGATAGTCAGCTTTTACGGATACGGCGGTATCCATATGTCGTATATGCAAATCAAAAGCCGGATGGGGTATCAAAGGCCAACGCTGTTCCGCTCCCATTTCTTTCAACTGGCGGTCCGCCTCTAAAGTGATCAAGCGATCTGCCTCGTCCGTCTTGCCCGCATCGATCAAGCGACGCACCTCAGGAAGGAGTTGTGCCGTTACCGGCACAGTCTTTTTGTGATGATCCCAGCCACGGACAAACAATTCCTCATGCACACAGACAATACGCTCGTCATTCGGCCGCCCCCAAACCATCGTTCCATGCCGTCCATTCCCAGTAACAAACGCATCTTCCCATTGGCAGGCAGGCAAAGCGGACCAAATGACCCAACGCCCGGAAGACTCCGCATCCGGCTCCAGATTTTCGGAACGGCTACACCCTCCACAAACAATAATCAACAATAGAACAAGATATTTCATAAATGCCAAATCCCCTTTCTCTGATATTCTCTCTTACAAATTTGACTATCTTTTACCATATACCAATGTTCGTGTTCCATCCCATGCAACAGCTTCAACCCGTGTCGAACCTTCCGGATAACGGATCAGTGTATAATCCCGATTAGGAGAATCCGTTCCAACCATTGAAACCTTAACCAACTCTTTTCCCCTATATGTTTCAAAAACCGTCACGTTTTTCCAGACACTATGGTTCGCAACGATTGTCCCGTCTTTATGCTCTACTCCCTTACCATATACTCCGATAACAGGTAATTGATCTCTATATGCCTGCACACTGTTTGCCGTCAGGTAATAAAGGACAGGACTTGCAGGTTTAGGGTATTTTGACATATATCGTTTCAATTCGTCGCACTGTTCCTGCGTAATCGTCAATTGAGCTCGGGTGTAATCATCCATATCCTTATCAATAGGTTTCAACATTCCGGCTTTAATAAAAAAGTCAGAAAGTGTAGACGACAAAAATAGCCGATTCAGCCGAATATCATCTCATCTTTCAATAGTTTAAAAAAAATATTTCTCCATCTGCCACCTTACACAACTAAGCATAAGTGGTTTGCAGATGGGGGATTTCAACCTTAATGTGCCGATGGCACTGAAGTATACCTCAAAACATAGTTGCCCTTACTAAGAACCAAGCTGTCTCGTGTCAGCTTTTCTATTATTAATGTATCTGTAAAGGACAACGTTTGGTGATTTCCGATGCTTTTTCCTGTCAGGATCAATTTATCACCTTTACTTTCCCACGTTTCATATTGGAGGGTTGCCATATTGATAGAAGAAGCCTTACCTCCGGATTCGATCCTGATCCCCTGAAGCATATGCTCCATTCCCGGAACCGGTTCCACCCACGATCCTTCAATACCAGCTCCACTGCAAGCCATAAGCAGTACGGCTGCCATAACCCCACTTGCGTTCTTTAATAATGATTTTACATTCATGATTAATGATATCTAAATTTCAACTTTATATGTATCCTTTCCAAGAGTTTCATTCTATCTCCTCGATATGGTAAATATTCCTCCCCTTAAAACATGGAGGCAAACCACACTGTTACGGCGCAGCAGACGGCCGAAAACGTTGATTGCCGAGTTTCTGGATATAAGACGGCTATGTTTGAAAATCCGCTGATTGCTCAGACTCACCGATACGTCGTATGTCAGATACCTGCACGACCGGATCGACTGGTCTTCCCGTATGTTGGGCATAGTCGGCCCCAGAGGTGTCGGCAAAACGACTATGCTGCTACAGCACATCAAGCTTACCACAACATAGAAGACACTCTTTTTGTCAATGCCGACGATCTGTATTTCACGGAACATCGTCTGTTTGACCTGGCATCAGATTTCTACAAGAACGGAGGGAAGCACCTGTTCATCGACGAAGTGCACAAATATCAGGACTGGTCAAAAGGGATGAGTCTTAGAAAAAGTAAACCATTCCAGATTCATCAGATCCTCTTCTTCAGTTCCTGTCGGTTCTGCTGCTTTAAAGACCAAAACCAACGCATGTTTACCGGTAACCGATTTGATATGGGTTTCATGAATAGCATAAGCCACCTCACCATTCATTGCTTCCAGGTCACAGACTCCGAGTAACTCGCCCTCCGGGCTATCCAACCTGATTTCGATCTTCGCTTTCTTGTTCCTATCCCAGGTCTTACAAATAAAACGATCCACATCCGTACCGCTAAAATCATAATATTTCCAATAGGCATGATCGCCATCACGAATAGACGACAAATACTCTACCGGAACATCATTGTCCGGCCTGCGTACGGCAACCGCTACATGGCCGGACAACAGGCAAGCCCTGGCCGCATCCATCCGGTAGGACGGAGAGATGGGACCGCCCACCCCCTGTGTAGTCATTTCCACCTCATTAATCGTGCCATCCGGATTAAAGGTAATCGGTTCCAAGCAAGCTTTCCGCATCGTCCCGGTCTCGGTGGCATGGGTCGGACGGTGATAAGCGATATACCATTGTCCGTTGATTTCGGTGATACAGCCATGGTTGTTCACTAAATTACGGTCACTTCCCCAGTTGTCGATAATCACCCCTCTATAGGTGTACGGGCCCAAAGGAGAGGTGGCCGTCGCATACTCCAATGTCGCACAATTGGACCTACCATGCCGGGAATGGCCGCCATAGACCAAATAATAGATACCGTTCCGTTTCCGTACCGAACTCCCCTCGTTGAAGTAATCTTTTTTGTAGGTCAGCAGGCTATCATGGACAGCCCCTTCGATAGAAAGCATATCCTTGCTTAACTTTGCACCTCTGACATGCCACTGCCCCCAAAACAGATAAGCCTGCCCGTCATCGTCGATAAATACAGACGGGTCGATACCCGTAATACCCGTAATTTTCTTTCCATCACGGAACGGTCCATAAGGAGAATCAGAGACAGCCACTCCTTCGTTTTCGCCATCAGCGGCCAAACAATAATAAAGATAATACTTCCCGTTATGATGAATACAATCAGGAGCATAGAGGATATCATCTGTATAATCGGTCTGTTTCCCGATTCCTTCAGTAGCAAAAGAGAACTGCTCTACGCTCCAGCTCACCAAATCGGAAGATGACAATACATCATAAGAATTTGAACACCAGCTATTCCCCGGTTCGTCACGTGAACCGTAAACATAAACACGCCCATCGGGCATTTGCCTCACTTCCGGATCCGCAATGAAGACTCCCGGAGGGGCTATAGGGTTCAGAGCACGATGCATTGAAACGGATGCGACAGGTTTCTCCTGATCTGCCGGTTCTTTCTTTTCACCGGATTGGCATCCGGCCAATACTCCCATCACAAGCAGGCCGAATACACCTAAATAGTTGTTCATCTTTTAATTTCTTTATCTTTATATTTCACATACTTAATCATCGGGGAACGACTTCATATAGACATCCACTCTGCGTCTCGAACGACCAGATGCCGTTTTCCCGCCTAACAGAAACAGGCTGTCCATCTTCCAAGACCACCACATCTTTTCCCTGCCAGGGATCACACAATTTACAAATATTTCCTTTCTCACTCTCAATCTGCAAAGCGGTGAGCTTCTCACCGTCATAGCTTGCCGAAACCAGGAATGCGCCTTTGGTTCTCAAGCGGGTAAAGGATGCCGGCTTTTGTAACCAGCAAGGGAACAGGTGCAAAACCCCTTCAACCGATTGAAGCATCATGGAATTGACCGTTTCCACAACCGTCGTCTTTTCCAAGCAATGATGACCGTCTGCAATCAGGAAATTAGCACCGGCTCTCCGGATTAACGTCTGCATCTTCTCTACCAAAATATCCGGCGAGAGGCCGACACGCGCTCCCATCACAAAAGCACTCAACCCTAACTCGTTCATGGTCTCGGTCAATCCATTTTGCGACACGCCATAATAATATAACGTATTACGAGCCAATTGCAAGGCGGTACTGTCGGAATGGAAATGCAAGATTTCACAGGGGTAAACAGGATGCATCTGAATGACATGACTCGGCCAGTCCCAACCGGCTTCGTTCTTGGCATAGACGGGCAATCCCAGGTTAGGTTCCTGAGTCGGCATGATGACTTTATATGCAGGCAAATGGCCTAAAATATCTTGCCATAACGCCCGTCGTTCCTCATCGACACCCAAAATCCCGCTATAGCGCAGCAATAGGCGGAAGGTCTGTTCCACAAAAGCCAAATCGGAAGGCGGATTCAAATCCCAGGAATCTTCATGTCCACCAGTCGTAATTGAATAACGATAGGAATCACCAAACGGTTCTTTGTCTAAATAATCTTCATAGAAATCGCCACACTCTCGAATAAAAGGATAAGCCCTTTCACGCAGGAACGTCTCATCACCCGTATATTCATAATACCAACTAAACAATGGCACATTGAACGGGGCATCCATCGTCTGCTGCCAATACTCACCATAAAAAGAACCAATGCCTAAACCGCATACGGGAAACAAAATACCCCGACAAGACTTTCCTTTCCAAGAAGGGTGCATGATCCCCATCTCCTCACGGGCACGCCTCCGGCCTTCGGGTACCATCTTTTCGATAAAATCATAAAAAGGCATCGCCAACTCCGGACGATTGGCCGAAAACACACTATAAAAGCCAGCCTGACTATTGTAATTCAAGTGAATGTCACCATGATACATCATCTTATCGTCCATATTCCAGACACCATACATCCCACCACAAGCCGGAGAATGACTATTGTAGGCAGAAGCCAACAAATAGATGGACGAGAAATAATGACGATTCAGCAACGAATCGTTAGTCTCCACATACGAACGAGTCCACATCTCTTTCCACCACGCCTCCTTTTCTGCCTTCAGCGCATGGAGCCGAGACACATCGCATGCCTTCAAAGCCTCGTAGGCTTCAGCCAAACGAGCATTATTGTCCATTCCGCCTCCCGACACGTAGGTCAGGATTTGTACCGGTTTTTGGTTGGAAAACGTAAACTTCGTCCGTACCTTCGCATCCGAAAGCTGTTCAGAGGTAACATCCGCTCCCAAAACACGTGTAGAGATGCCCACTTGTGAGATCCAACGAATTCCGCCTTCAGTATTGGTCCGGCGCGTCACTTGGGCAACATTTCCCTGTATAGCGGCCGTTGTTGCATAAAGAGGCGAAGTATCACCAGCATAGGTATCAACCGTTATCGATACCGGTTCTTTCGAGCAGGTAGATAGTTCTGTCACAATAATGTTTTCTTCTGTCCCTATCCAAGTTTTCATAACGACCGGGAGCACCGTTCCGCTCTTCATCCGCAATTCAGCATTCAATTCGTCCATCTCATACAAAAAGCCGCCAACCGAATCTGACTCAACCACAATCTGCACACCACCAGCAGGCAAAGCAGCCGCCCCTTTTCCCGCCCAGTCTTCCCAACCGTCCGTGACGAAATCAACTTTCGACAGTTGGAGCGTCTGACTTCCAACTGATGTAAAACTGACGATACCGACATCTCCATTTCCTAAGTAAGGTCCTAACGGAGCATGATTACTTTTCACCTGTTCATAACCGAACGGTGCCTTCCAGACAGCCGTCATCAACGATTTCTTCCTCTCATAAAAGACCATATCAGCATTTTCTTTTGCCAACTTCTCTCCCGTACATGCCGCCAACATCAGCAAACATCCGAATATTTCCAATTTCATAATACAATATTATTATCTACCAACATACAACAGAGCGAATAATAGCCGTTTATTAAAACTTTTTTCACTCAGAAAGATTACATTGCAAAAGGCGTTGCCTTTACAAATACCTTGTAATCTTTTATCATTCCGGGGCATCCCTCTTCTACACGCGGCAAATAACGGAAACCGGAGATTGTCTGTTCTTCGCCCAAATCAATCACGACTTGATGCGGATAGGCATCATGGTCAAGGGTACTCCAGTAAGTCGATTCCTGCAAATCGAAGATCTTGTCTGCCGTGTAGTTGCCCCAACCGGTACTTTCACTATCGGCGTATGCAATCTTCCATTTCAAGCGTGGCAACGGTTTACCTGATTCGTCAAGCAGATAAAATTCAGCCAACGAGGCGACCTTTTCACCATCTTGTGCACTAAGGGCTTCCAAACAAAAATAACGACCTTTCGATGATTTGTCAAAACGTACTTCCTGCCAACCGCTTTCCCGCTTCAAGGAACCGCTTGCTACAGGCTTTTCACCTTTCAGGTTCAAGGTCTGACCTTCTATACGGTGAGTAGCCGGTATTTCTGCACGCAACATATCTAAAATCGGTTTATCCAACCCTTTCACTACAGCACGGTCCGGTCCAAGGAGATCCAAGACGATGATTTCATTTTCACCTTTCTTCAACCAGCACCCTGGCATATATAATGTCTGCTGCGGTCCGATTTTCCAAAAGCGCCCCATTGCTTTTCCATTGACCCAGACCATACCTTTTCCCCAGGTTTGCATATCGAGAAATACATCACCCACTTTATCCAAATTGAATGTTGCCCGGTAATAGGCCGGAACATCTAACCTCTTGCCTATCGCATATTTCTTATCTTTCACGAAAGAATAGTCGGTCGGAAAGTTGTAAACCTGCCAATTCTTAAGTTCTGTCCGCTCGGTTTCACTTCTCAATTCCACCCTGTCGGTGATACCTTTCCGATCATGAATCGCTACGTCAAAGTTCACACGTCCCATAGCTTCCACCAGAATGTCCAGTTGAGTTCCCTTAGCCAAATCCGGAAAAATTAATGTGTTTTCGCCACGTCGGCGGTCTAAACGACCTAACAATTTGCCATTAGCAAAGATCTGTGCCCAATCGTGCACCTCGTCGATCAACAATGTTGTACCCTCCTTCACTTCCGGCAAGACTGTCCGATACAAGATCGTACCCCAGCCTTGATCAAACTGTTCCATCGGCTTGATCTCTTCCGAGAACTTCGGTTCCGGTAGATTTTCAAACAAAGGTGTAACTTCATTCAGTTCAAATTCGGGAATCGTGATTAACGGATAAGCAGAAGGCACTTCCGGAATCACTTGTCCGGAGTCGGCATATTGCAACAAGAGTTCACGCAATTTGTAATATTTGGGAGTTGCCCAGCCCGCTTCGCTGATCGGGGCATCGTAATCATAAGAACTACACATGGCTGAATAAGACGGACTGTTCGCACCTCCCCAGTGGCCGAAAGTCGTTCCTCCGTGTGCCATATACAAAGAGAAGGATACGTTGCGGTCCAACATATCTTGAATACCGGAAACCATGATGCCTGCATCGCGTGTCTCATGCTTACGTCCCCAATGGTCGAACCAACCGCTCCAGAACTCGCTGCACATCAACGGAGCATCCGGACGCGCTTCCTTCAACTTCTTGAACTGGGCATCGATGTCAGCTCCCGTTCCGAAGTTTATCGTCCAGATCAGATCATCCAATCCGTTTAACTGGAAAGTCGAACTCCAGTCGCACTGAAAGAGCGGAACGTCCGTAAAACCGGCCTCCTTGACCATGTCCCGGATATTGGCGATATAAGGTTTGTCCACCGCATACGCGCCATACTCGTTTTCGACCTGCACCATGATGATGTTCCCGCCCCGGCTTACCTGCAAATCGGCCAACTGTTTACCGATTTCCGTCATGAACAACTTCGTGCGTTCCAAGAAATAAGGATCATTCGTGCGCAACTGTATATCCTCTTTCTTTAACAGCCACCAAGGCAATCCTCCCATTTCCCACTCCGAACAGACATACGGTCCCGGACGCAAGATGATATACATACCGTTCTTTTGTGCCAAACGACAAAAAGCAGCAATGTCGTTCTGTCCCTTAAAGTCGAACTGCCCCGGTTTCTGTTCATGGATGTTCCAAAAGGCATAAATACAGATCGTGTTCATACCTAAGGCCCTACACATCTGAATACGATGTTCCCAATATTCGGCCGGAATACGGGAATAATGGATTTCCGCAGCCTTTACCACAAACGGTTTGCCATCCAATAAAAACGTGCCTTTTCCAGCAGCAAAATCATGTTTCTCCTTCTCTTTAGGAGCACAGGCCAATAAGTTGATCAGGCATATCGCCATCAACATTATCCATAATTTGTTTGTCAATCTCATATAGTTTATCGTTTATATACTTTATTTTCAAATGCAAGCCATTCCAAATCCATCAGGTCCTCATCCTTCGTTTCTCCGTCTGCTGCCTTGAAGACAAGGACCAAAGCATGTTTACCCTGAACCGGCTTGACTTGCGTTTCGTGGATCGAATAGGGCACATCTCCCTCCATCGGCTCGATCCGGCAGGATCCCAGCAGTTCTCCTTCCGCACAGGTAGCTACCGGTCTTTCCACCGGCAGTTCCTTTTCTCCCAAACCACACCCTGTAAAAAGAGTGAGAAGAAGACCGGCCAAGCAGATCTTCATACGACTGTTCTTTTTCATATATCTTTTCTTAAATGACAATTGGTAACACGGCTCATATCTCGATATCAACCACCGCTTTTTTCAATCCTTTCGCTTCCACAGTCAGTCGGATGGGTTTGGTTCCTCCTCGTTTTGCCTTGACGATGGCCAAAAACAAGCCGTTGAAGGCCGGGCGAGCAGGCTCTGAAAAGGTAATCAGACAAGTCGGATCACCATTATCCGTTGCCACGATCTCGCCGTCGCCAACCACACTACAAGAGATGACAGGTTCTTCCGTCGGCACACTCCGTCCCTCCTCATCGACCAATGAAACCGTCACAAAGACCAAGTCTTCGCCATCCGCCTTAATCTGTCGTTTATCCGGCACGGCTTTCAGAGCGACAGCCTTGCCGGTTGTCTGTACCTGCGCTTCCGCCCATTTTTCATGCTGCTTATAAGCAATTGCTTTCAGTTCGCCGGATTCATACGTCACGCTGTCCCAACGGAAGCGATATTCGAAAGGTTTCTTCACTTTCCTGCCCAACGACTTGCCGTTCAAAAAGAGTTCGACCTCATCGCCCGAAGTATAGACAAAGACGGGGATGGATTCACCTACCTTATCAGGGAAGTTCCAATGCGGAAGGATATGCACCATCGGCGTGTCAGGCATCCAACGGGATTTATATAAATAGTATCGGTCTTTCGGGAAACCTGCCAAATCGACAATGCCAAAATAGCTGCTACGCGATGTCGGACGATTGCGCTCTATGCGTACCAACTCTTCACGCTGTTTTTGCAATTCTTCGTTCGTCATCGCGGCAGAATGATTGAGCAAAACGCTGGCATCACTGTTATATGGGGTCGGTTCGCCCAAATAATCGAAGCCGGTCCAGACAAACTCACCACAGATTGCCGGATATTTGTCCAAAGCCGCAAACTCCCAGTCGGGCAGTCCGCCCCAGCCGGGTTCCGTCAAGTCGTAGGAGGATACATGGAACTTGCGCGGAAAATATTCACCACGCGAACTCATCGTCGAACTCGATTCGCTCGAATAGCCCGAAAGATGCTCATGCCCTTCCTTATTCAAAAATTCTCCATAAAAATCAGGTCCGCCATACACACCCGCCGCATAATTCATTCCATGTACATCTACTTGCAACTCCGTCCCATTCATTGCCGACTTGCTGGGATAAGAAGCGCCGAACGTCGCAGGACGGGTCGTGTCGAAACGATGTACCACCTCTGTCAGATGCCGAGCAATACCTATCTCCGGTTTATATTGTTCATACACTTCGTTACCGGTGCTCCACATAATGACCGACGGGTGGTTACGATCCCGACAGATCAACATCTCTATATCTTTTTCATGCCACTTATCGAACAGCGTGCTATAATCCTTCTTTTTCTTCCCGACTGTCCAACAATCAAAAAGTTCATCCATCACAAGGAAGCCCATCTTGTCAGCCAACTCCAACAACTCAGGTGCGGGCGGATTGTGGGACGTACGCAATGCATTGCAACCGAAACTCTTCAAGATCCGTAACTGGCGTTCCAACGCAACCTTGTTGATCGCTGCCCCCAGCGCTCCCAGATCGTGGTGGTTGCATGTTCCATTAAGAGGCACACGCTTTCCGTTCAGCAGAAAGCCGTTGTCGTGCGTGAAGCGGATTGTGCGAAAACCGAAAGGCGTCTCATAGACATCCACCAATTTGTTCTTTTCATACACTGAGACGCTTGCCAAGTAGCGGTGCGTATGCTCCAAATCCCATCTTTTGGGAGATTCCACGCGCAAAGAAACCGAGTCTATCACTACAGATACCGCCGCCAAATCCAACGGTTGCTTGGTTGTCGATGCAACCTTCCGGCCCGCCACATCATTTGCATCCAGCTCATAAATATCCACCTTGTATTGTCCTTCGACGGCTGAGGACCGGTGGTTTTCAACCTCTACCCGTACGGAAGCGGTTGCATAGGCATCTGTCACCTCAGGTGTCGTCACAAAGACACCCCATTGGCCGACATGAACCGGCCCGGTCTCGACCAAACGAACGTGCCGATAGATACCGGCACCCGGATACCAGCGCGAGTCATACCTCTCCGTATCCAGCCGGACCGCCACCACATTGTCTGCCCCATAGCGCAGATAGGGCGTCAGGTCTACACGGAAAGAGCTGTAGCCAAACGGACGCTCCCCCACTTTCCGACCGTTCAGCCAGACTTCAGCATTGGCCATCGCCCCATCGAAATCCAGATAGAAACGCTTCGTCTTATCTTTGCCCGACACATCGAAATGTTTCCGATACCAACCAATTCCTTTCCAGGGCAATTTGCCGGTATAGCCTTCCAGTTCGATACGGAAAGGACCTTCGATAGCCCAGTCATGCGGGACATCCAGTTTGCGCCAACCCGCATCGTCGGCCTCATATGCTTCCAGCGAATCCGGCTCCGGCAAACGTGTCCCGTCGGCCTGCAAACCAAAACGGGCAAAACGCCAGTCGCGATCAAAATCGGAGACTTGCCGCTGTCCCCAAGCACACCAAGCGACTAAGTTCAAACACACAATGACTCCCCAAAGAACGGACTTCACCCTACTATTTTCCATAAAACCGAAACCAATTAAAATCAACAAATCCATCGACTCCCTCTTCCGTCACCGAATAATTGAAAAGAGCAAAGCGGTTACCTGTAAAACAAAGTCCCAAATCCATGTTCAACACGTTCCCGACAGGAAAAAACGCTACGCCATCCAAGCTGCAATAAAAACGGGCCGTCCAATCCTTATCCGTTACACGTGCCCGTATCCAGACTTTATCTTGTTTCAAATCATCCACTACCGTTTCGATGATCTGCCCGTTGTTACACATCACCACTTTCCGCTTCCCTTCAACCTGTTGTACACCGACATAAGCATAAGGAAATTGAAATATGCCAAAACCGGCCACATTTCCATCCTTCAAGCCAGCCACATCCATCTCTACCGTACCGGACGAACTCGGTCCTTGCACACGTTGAGTCAACGTATTGCGAGCACTTTTCAAATCCTCCGCTTGCGAAGCTTTCAAACGCATATAACCCGGACGTTCCGTAAGAGACCACCGTTTATTATCCGGATTATGATTCCATTGCCATTGCAAACCCAAGCGCTTACTTTCAAACTCGTCTGTAGTCGCCGGATTCTTGATTTTATATGTCTTCCCGACATTCGGTTTCCGATAAGCAACGGCATCCTTACCATTCGCTCCTAACATAGGCCAACCATCCACCCATTTTACTGGCAACAGACAAGGGACGCGTCCGATCTTATCACGGTCTTGCATGATTATAAACCACCAATCTCCGTTTTTCAACTGCACCATTCCGCCCTGATGAGGACCGTTAGGCGGATAAGAACTATTATCGCTAAAAACCACTTTATGCTCAAAAGGTCCATAAATACTTTTTGAACGAAGACAGACTTGCCACCCTTCCGTTCCCCCTGCAGGGCAAAGAATGTAGTACATCCCATTGATTTTGTACACATGAGATCCCTCCATTGCAGCACTTCTCTTCTGATCTTCATTATAAATGTTCTTATTCCAAATCTCAACAGGCCCGCTCTTGACCGACTTCAAATCCGCGTTCAATTCCGACACATACAGAGTCTTCTGTCCATGCACGACATAAACCCTGCCGTCGTCATCAAACAAGACGCCGGGATCATATAGATAATCGGGGAAAATCGTTCTGGTCCAAGGTCCCTCCGGCTTTTCTGCTTCACAAACCGAAAAATGACCGGTTTCCGTTCCCCATCCATAAGGAGTACAAAAAAAGACATAAAACTTCCCATCATGATAGCGTATCGAGTTCGCCCAAGAACCATTCAGATACAGATTTCCCCCTTTAAGGTCATATCGCGGATCTTCATCATAACGATCTATTGCATAACCGACAATTTCCCAATTGACCAAATCTTTCGACTTAGCAATCGGGCATCCCGGAACATAATGCATACTTGTAGAAACGAAATAAAAATCATCTCCCACACGAATGACATCCGGATCCGGCCAATCGCCCCACATAATCGGGTTTGTAAATGTCCCATCTCCATTATCCGGAGTCCAGACTTGTTGCGCTTCAGCCACAGACAATGTCAAAGACAGGAATAATATTTCTAAAAAATAAAACTTCAAGTTCATATCATTGCTTGTTTTTATTCTACATCATAAACTTTCAACTCATTGGAAAACATTCTTTTCATTGCCTTTAACACTCATCTTCTATTTTCAATTTCCAATTTCATCTCCAATATAAATCCGATCAACAGGAACGGAGTTAAGACAAAACTCATGCAAAAACGAGAATAGCAACTTTTGAAGTAGTCGTGCTTCTGACTAAATACTCGAAAAGTTGCTATCTCTTTTAGAATGACGATTCTACTAATCCATAAACGATTCGTTTACAAATTAACGCAACCACCATTTATCCTCTTGTTGCTTGATATTTTCGTTTTGATCGATAGAAGCTTGAGGAATAGGCCAAAAATAACGTCCTTGCACATCGTCCCAAATACGCTTTTCGAACACATACGGATTATCATGTTTCTGAGTTTCGGGATTCCAACGTTTCCATCCATAGGCCGGTCCGTTAAGTACTTTAGGCGCAATGCCCCACCGTATGATATCGTAGTAACGCAAACCTTCGAAAGCCGTTTCGACACGACGTTCGTGGCGCACTTTGGCAATCATATCACTTTGACTGGTCACGGCCGGATATTCGGGCATTTCTGCACGATTACGGATATCGTTAATAAGGCTCAAGGCTTCGCCTAAGTTTTCGTTTAACTCTATCAAGGCTTCAGCCCTCATCAACAGGATATCCGCGTAGCGGAAGATGGTTATGTTCTTATGTCCCAGCCAGCGATCCGGTTCTTCTCCTTCCAAGTCAGTCCACTTGGTCAACAAAAAGCCGGTGCTTACAGGTTCTTTGCCAATATAATCACGGCTATCGGGATCTTCCACGCCATAATGCGAATCGACTTTACCGCCTTTGATCCATTCCCATCCCGGGTGAATAATCGTCGATTTCAAACGAGGGTCACGAAATTCATATTCACCATAGCTCAACATGCCGGCTTGGTCTAATTCCGCACGTTTGGCCACGTGAGGACAGTTCAACGTTTCGCATTGATCATATGGGTGGCCTTCGATACATTCATATTCGTCGACAATGTCCTGCAAAGGAAGTAAGCCCTTCCACCCGCAATAGACAGACGATGGATAGGAAAGGTTGTTATTCAAGCTATGCGTCTTCAAGGAAGGGAAGTATTGGCGTTCGAAAATCACTTCATTGTTGTTTCCATCGGCTTGAGGGCGGAATAACTCTTCGTAGCTATGCTTTTTAGGATCGCCGTCGTAGGCACGGTATAAGCCGTAACGCCCACCGTCTATGATAGCCTGAGTTGCAGTCAAGACTCTTTTATAAAGATCTTCGGTTGACTCTTTGCTATTTTTCAAGAAGCTTATATATTTTGACTTAGCCGCCTCATGCAAAGAAACACGAGCGATCATGGCGTTGACCACATCTTCGGTGACGCGGCCCGATTCAAAGTTAGGAGCCTTCTTGATATCCACTAAACATTCTTCCAATTCTTTAATCACAAATTCGTACACATCGGCACGAGGCGTACGTGTCAGTTCACGCGACTCATCTACGGTCAACACCTTATCAACCAAAGGTACATCTCCGAAGAAAAAAAGCATGTCATAGTAATTCAATGCACGGATAAAACGAACTTCGGCACGCATGTGTGCATATTGATCCGGAGTCAGATATTCTTTAGACAGTTCCAATCCATGAAGCACATAGTTCATCTGAGCGATGGATTTATATTTCCACTCGTCCTGCAGGCCACGAGAAGTCGGTCGCAAATCACCGTTGGCAAAATGTTCGAGCCCCCACCATGTCGAGTTGTCGGTCCAAGCGTCACGAAAAGCGATGATATTATCGCCATCCCCTTCATAAACATAGTCGTAGCACCCGTCTACCATCATTTTAGCCTGCTGCTCGCTTTTCCACCATGCATCTTCCGGAATTTGATCCAACGGAGGAGTCGTTAAGAAGTCATCGCATCCTGTTAAGGCAACCGTACAAAGCGTTGCCATCATGATATGTTTTAAAGTTTTCATTACACTATCTTTTTATTCAATTAAAACTGTAGATTTAAACCAAACGAATAAGTTCGAGACAACGGATATGTATATGCGTTGAGTGTCTCCGGGTCGTATCCGGGAGTGAAATTGCTAATGGTAAACAGGTTGTTTGCCGAAAAATAGAGACGGATATTGGAGAATCCCGTATTCTTCAACAAATCGTTCGAGAAGTTATACCCCACCTGCAAGTTCTTCAGACGCAAATAACCGGCGTTAATCATCCAATAGTCGGAAGTCATATGGTTGAATCCCAATGAGCTTGTTGCTTCCAACAGACGTGGATATTTGGCATCGCGGTTGTCTTCGGTCCAATAATCCAACTGATGCTCGAAGGCCGGGCCTTTCCCTTGGTCGGAGAGCGGACGGATGCTCGGACCGTTCAATATATAGTTGCGCTTGCCAACCCCTTGGAAGAAGACACTAAAGTCAAAACCTTTCCATGCACCATTCAAGGTGACGCCAAACAGATAGTGCGGATCGCGGTCGCCCAAAACCACACGGTCATCGGCATCGATCACGCCGTCATTGTTCTGATCTTTGTACTTCACATCGCCGGGTTTCGCGTAACGACGGCTGTAAACGGGCGAATTCTTCACTTCTTCTTCCGTCTGGAACAAACCTAACGCTTCATAACCGTAGTAGGAATTCATGGCCAAACCTTCTGCCGTATAACCGTCCTTCCAAGGGCTCGTACCGCCTAAGTCTTTTACTTCGTTCTTGTTGTTAGACAAGTTTGCTTGAATACCATATCTGAATTCACCGATATTGTCATTCCAGCTCAATTCCAATTCCCAACCGTTGTTTTGCACTTCACCGATATTGACATTGGGTTTATCAAAGCCATATTCCAAAGGTACGGGCAAACCGATCAAGATATCTTTCGTATTCTTAATATAGTAGTCGAATGTTACGCCCAAACGGTTATCCAACGTACGGGCATCGAAGCCGAAGTCAAGCATGGAAGTCTTTTCCCACCCCAATTCAGAGTTTCCCAATCCACTTAAATAGGCAGACAGGATATACTGATTGCCCAAAGCTGCGTTTCCAAATCCAATCGTAGAATAACTCGGATAAAGGCCTACACCGGTAGTAGCACCTGTCAACCCCCAAGAAGCGCGAATTTTCAAATCGTTCAAATAATCTTGTGTCTTTTCCATGAAGCTTTCACTGCTAATTCGCCATGCAGCCGATACGGAAGGGAAAGTCGACCAACGGCTGCCGCTCGCCAGACGTGAGGAACCATCCGAACGCATCTTCAAAGAAAGCAAGTACTTGCTGGCATAGTCATAGTTCAAGCTACCGATAAAAGAAGCGATTGCCCAGTGAGTAGCCGAACCTCCGTTTGACCAATTCTCTTTCGAACCGCCATCAAGTACATGCAGAATATCGGTAGGGAATCCGTCGCGATAAGCACTGATACCATCCCACTTTTCATTTTCCTGCTGATATCCGGCCAAGATATCCAAGTTGTGTTCACCAAATTTCTTCTGATAAGTAAGCAAAGCCTGCAAGTTGTAGTATTGGGTAAAGTCACGCCCTTCATCCAATGCATTTTGCCCCATATAAGTCACTTCCTGAGTATCATAATTGGTATAGCCAACCATGCGCTTGAAAGTAGTCGATTTGTCAAACTTAAAATTCACGTTAGCAACACCTTGGAATTTCAAGCCATCCCAAATATCGTATTTGACCTTAAAAGTTCCTGATGCATCGTGAGTGTCATTCAAATTATGACCTCTCTGGTGCAAATCAGCCATAGGATTGACAACCGATTTAGCGTTCATGGCATAGCTGCCATCCGTATAATAAGCGATATCGGTAGGATTCATTTTATATACATCGCTGATGATGCCATCCATATCATCCACTTCGTTCTTTTGTCTCAAGATGTAACGCATGTCGAATGACAAGCTCAACTTTTTAGTCAATTGGGCATCAATGTTCGAACGGACATTATAGACTTTGTGCTGTGATTCGGGCAATGCACCTGTTTGGTAATCCAAGCCGGCACTCAAAAAATACTTGATATTCTCGGCACCACCGGTAGCCGAAATCGCATGGCGAGTAGTGATGCTGTTTTCAAACATCAAGTCAATCCAGTCTGTATTGCCATAATGATTCCGGTCGGAACCGTCAGCATATTTGCGTATTTGCTCTTCGCTATAATACTGGTTTCTGCCCTCTTCCGGCTTCAAATTGTACATAGCTTCATTACGCATACGAGCATACTTTTCCGAGCTAACCATCTTAGGCATTTCAGTTGGAGTGTTTACCCCGACATAACCATTATAACGGAAAACAGGTTTGCCGGACTTACCACGCTTGGTTGTAACCAAGATAACACCGTTTGCAGCACGCGAACCGTAAATAGCAGCCGAAGCGGCATCTTTCAAAACAGACATGCTTTCGATATCTTCCACATTCAGGTAATTGAAATTTTCAGCATCGGTCGGAATACCATCGACCAGCAACAAAGGAGCACCATTCGAATATTTATCATCGGCCTTTTTATTTAAAGAAGTAGCACCACGCAACTGCATACTGGCAGCCTTACCCGGACGACCGGACTGAACGATCGACAATCCCGGAACTTGACCTTGCAAGGCATCAGCCATTGAACTAACAGGGCGGTTTTCCAACACATCGGCTTTAACAGAAGTTACCGCATTGGTCAAATTGCCTTTCTTCACCGTACCGTAACCAACGACTACAACTTCGTCCAAAGCCTGCGTATCTTCCCGCAATGTTATATTGATCACACTCTCCTTGCCAATTTTTACTACCTGTTCATTGAAACCGATATAAGAGATCTGCAAATTGCTTCCCGGTGAAACCGTCAATGTGTATTTGCCATCCATATTCGTCACCGTTCCGTTGGTTGTTCCTTTCTCTACTACATTCGCACCAATAACCGGTTCGCCGTTTTCGTCCTTTACAACGCCGCTTACCGTTTTCTTATTCTGTTGAACAACGGAAACTGAAGCTGGTTCTGCAGAAAGAATAATCTTCTTATCCACCACTGAATAGCGCACATTTGTCCCCGAAAAGACCGTTTCCAAGACCTTAAAGATGTCGCTTTTTTTCGTATTCACAGAAACCCTCCTGTTCAGATCGACATGTTTCGTATTGAAAAAGAACGAAAAATCCGATTGGTTTTCAATTTCGTCTAAAACCGACTGGACCGTTTGATTCCGGATGTTCAAACTGACAGTGGCTTTTTGAGCATAGC
This sequence comes from Parabacteroides sp., assembly GCF_977054455.1. Classification (NCBI taxonomy): domain Bacteria; kingdom Pseudomonadati; phylum Bacteroidota; class Bacteroidia; order Bacteroidales; family Tannerellaceae; genus Parabacteroides; species Parabacteroides sp. The sequence goes on from NZ_CDRTCT010000032.1 coordinate 56,402, forward strand.
TGTTCGTAGCTTGCGCCAAACCGATCGAACAGAATAGTAAGAAGATGTATAGCTTCATAACTCTTGGAATTTTGTTTAAGGTAAACCAAAGCGACTCTGGTACCCAAAACAGTTGGGTATTAAAATGTTTTTGCATAACTTTGTTGTGATGTATTTAATAAAAAATGATTTATTACTGCTTGTCGCCAAACAAGCGTTTTAAAGTTAACTCATTTCATCCGGGAGAATACGCCAATATTCTTCCGGATGTTTTTCTTTAAGGAGGTCTGTTTTTCATGTTTACTTTGATTGTTTAATAGATTTCTATTCTCGTTTTTTCATTCATGGTATCTTGTGTATCCAGATAACGCCATTTGATATTGGATGATATCCTGAAGATTTCCAATATGCGCTCCAACCGTTGATGACTGAAAGATCCGGTAAACGCTTCACTCCGAAGACGGTCATTGGATAATACGAAAGTTACATTAAACCGCTTCTCCAGCATCCGCAAGGCTTCTGGCAGAGGAGTCGCATGGAAAACAATCTTTCCGTCTTTCCAGGCAATTTCCGACTCGCCATTCGTTTCGGTCAGTTGTATCCGGGAAGAAGAAGAATCATAGGTCAGTTTCTGTCCGGGTTTCATCAGTACGGCTGTGGACTGCCGGTTTTTCATATAATCGAAGCGCACCTTTCCTTCAATTAAGGTAGTAGAGACAAAAGCGTCTTTTTCGAATGCTTCGACATTGAAAGAAGTGCCCAACACCTCTATTTTCGTTTCATGGGGAGTAGAGATGACAAAGCCGTGTTCCGGATCTTTCTGCACTTCAAAAAAAGCCTCTCCCTGCAAAGTCACCCTTCTTTTGTCCTTATCGAAGAAAGACGGATAAGACAGTTTCGATTCCGAATTAAGATGGACAACAGAACCGTCCGGCAGATGAACCGTGGTCGTCATGCCCGGATTCGTTTTTACTTCAATCGTCTGGGCTATTTCGACCGGGCGATGTTTCAGATTCTGTATGCCGAAGGCTATCAACAGAGGCATAAACAGGATGGCTGCAACACGTTGCAGCCAAGTAACCAGGGTTACTTTAGGACGAACACTGTCTTTACTCATCTTTTGACAAACAGAAGACAATGCTTTTTCCGTATCCACTTTCGACAATACCTGCATCGTATCCGTGGCCAGATAAAGCGTATGGATCTGCTTGGCAACCCGGTAATTTTCATCCGATTGCTTTATCCATTCCTCGACCCGCCGGCATTCCTCGACTGTCGCTTCGCCGGAACAATAGCGGGGCAGAAGGTATTCTATTATATCTGTATTCGGTGTTTCCATGTGTATATTTATCCTTGTTTACTTATTAGACAAGAGAAGTCGAACGGATTCCTAAACGAAAAACCATCTTTTTTCAATATTTTTTTGCTACCATACAAAAGTCAAAACAGTTTCTTATCTTTGTGAACAGATATATGGAAGGAGAGAAACTACAAACCACAGAAGAACGCTTTTTACTTTCAGCCATGCAACATGGAGATCTAAAAGCCTATGGTGTCTTGTTCAGGAGATACTATCCGATGCTCTGTGCTTATGCGACAAAGTTTGTAGAATTGAAAGATGCCGAGGAGGTCGTGCAGGATGTGATGCTGTGGTTATGGGAAAACCGGGAAAGGCAAATCTTCGAAACGTCACTTAGCCAATATCTGTTCAAAGCGGTCTATCATCGCGCCATCAATCTGATTGTCCGCCATCAATCCCAACTAAGAGCCGATACCCTTTTCTACGAAAATATGCAGGAGATGCTACAGGACACCGATTTCTACCAACTCGAAGAGCTGCAAAGAAGGATCAGGGAAGCGGTAGATGCTTTGCCCCCCGCTTACCGGGAGGCATTCGTCATGCACCGCTTCGATAATAAAAGCTATAAAGAAATTGCCGAAGTCTTGCAAGTATCCCCTAAAACCGTCGACTATCGGATACAACAGGCATTAAAACAATTACGGATAACGCTGAAAGATTATCTGCCGTTGATCCTGCTCTTCTATTCTAACTCCACTCCCCATTCCTTATTAGGTTGAGGCCCCAAATCGATATCCAACGTACCGCCTTTTATCAACTCACTATGTGGAAAATGATATGTTTTTAACGGTTGACCATTCAGCCGAACGGATTGGATATAAATATTTCCAGGTGAATTGTTCTTTGTCCGAATCACAAACTCTCTACCCGGATAGTACGTATTATCTAACTTAATCGTCACTTTGTCGAAAATCGGTGAAGTAATTTCATATTGCGGATCAACGGAAGCACCACCCTGCACATCAAACAATCCGATTGCCATCAGTACGCCTAATGCTCCCATCTGCCCCTGATCCTCATCGCCGTTATAGCCGCCATAAGGGGTGATGTCGCCGAAGACCTCCTTCTTGATACGTCTCACCCAGTATTGGGTCAGCCACGGTGCGCCGGCGTGATTGAACAGATGCGCCATGTGCAAAGAAGGCTGGTTCTCGTAATCAACCCAATTCTCGGCATGAGCGCCATGAGCCGTGATGAAATTATTCGGGGCAGCCAGTTCGAACTGCTTGTTTAGTTTTTCCACAAAAGCCTTTTTCCCTCCTATCAAATAAATCAAGTCTCGAATGTTTTGAGGAACGTAATAGGTATAGATCGCCGCATTGCTCTCTACGAATCCCGGCATATTGAAGCCTTTCCCTACCGGAGCAAAGTCTTTCAACCAGGAACCGTCGGCCATACGCGGACGCATCCAACCGCTCTGTTTGTCATACATATAACGATAGTTGTATGAACGGCTATCGTACTTCTTATATGCCTCTTCTTTTCCTAATCCTTTGGCAAACTGTCCCATGCACCAGTCTTGATAGGCGAAAAACAGAGTCATGCCGCATCCTTCCTTGTGCATGCCTTTTCCGAAAATCTCTTCGGGGACGAATCCTTTGGCTACATAATGTTCCATAAAAGCATTTGGAGTTCTCCCGTATCCGACATAATCCCGGATACCACCCGGTTCGGAGTTCTTCAGGCAACCAGCATAAGCAGCATCTATGTCGAAATCCCGGATACCTTTATTATAGGCAGCTGCGATCAAAGGAGTGACCTGGTCGCCGACCATCACATACGTGTAATCGCCGCCGCTCGGTCCCCGTGCAATCATACCGCCGTTATGGTAATAGTCCACAAACGTAGAAACAAACTCACTCATCACACGCGGGTAAGCGATAGACCACAAGACATTGAGATTGAACTCCGACCCCCAAAGCCCGTCCGAGTTATGCGTATTGCGGACCGGTTTGCCGTCCTGCAACGGAACCTGCCGTATGCGAGGAGACTCACCCGTGTTGTCCAAGTACTTCCCGTTAGCATCCGAAAAGATATGTCGTCCCAGCAAGGAATGCCACAAGTCCGTATAGAACTTGATCCGTTCCTGCTCCGTGCCGCCCTCGACGGTGATCTTTCCTAACTCCCGGTTCCATTCAGCAAAGGCATCCTTCTTCACCCGGTCGAAGTCCCAATGGTCGAGTTCCGCATTCATGTTCAACCCGGCCTGCTCTTCGCTGACATACGAGATGGCGACTTTCATCTGTACAGTGGTGGACTTCAATTTATCAAAACAGACATAGCCGCCCACGTTCGCTCCTTCCAACGCCTGTTTGCGTACCAACCGTTTTTCCTTGCCATCCATTTCCCAACCGCCGAATTCAGAGAACGGCTGGTCGAAACGAGCGACGAACCATACCTTCACCGGCTTCGGACGGCGGCCCGTCGGCGCCATGACCGCATATCCGCGCACCTCCTTGTCCGATGCCTTGCGGACGGCGGCCGACTGCATCTTTCCATGCCCGAGGAAAGCCCCGGTATCAAACAGTACATTCGCCTTCTCTCCCTTCGGGAAACGGTAACGGTGCATCCCGACACGGGTCGTGGAGGTCAATTCCACATCAATGCCATACCGGTCAAGCGTCAGTTTATGATAGCCCGGCTTGACCGTCTCCTTGTCGTGCGAGAATGGCGACTTGTACGCCTCCATCCCTTTATGCCCCAAAATATCTCCCGTCGTCGGCATGACCGGAATGCCCGAAATCTGCCAGCAATGAATGTGACTGAAACAACGCACCTCCGTCGAGTCGTACAGATACCCCGAATTCCAAGAGCCCTTCACCCACGTGTCCGGACTCAGGCTGACCATCCCGAACGGCCGGCAAGCCGATGAGAAATAGAACCAACGCGACTTGTGCGAATCGATTTGAGGACGGACATAGTCGACCGGTGACTTAGCCCCCATTGTCGGCAGACAAAATACTACAACTAAAAATACAAACAACCAAAATCGTCTTACATTATTCATATACATCTGTTTTTATTTTACTGAAAAAAGAAAGGGCACAAACGTACCCTTTCCCTATAATCCTAAACAATCCTGTTTCAAATACCTTTATTCATACCCCGGATTCTGCTTCACATCCTCCTTGTTGGAAAGAAGCGACCACCAGGAATAAGGAATCGGACGAAGATAATGAAAATCGTCCAAATAAGGCTTACCTCCCGGTATGAAAGGACTGTTTGCCCAATAATTGTATTTCAAGGTACGTTCTTTCAGCTTGCCGGTACGTTTCAGTTCAACCCAACGCAATTCTTCGGCAGCCAATTCGCGTGTACGTTCGTCCAAGATAAAGTCGATATCGACATCCGCTGCCTTTATATCCATATAATCGCTTCCGCAAGCTCTCCGACGGATCGTATTGATACGTTCGGCAGCCAAAGCGGAATTGCCGGCTTTATAATAGGCTTCGGCGGCAATCAGGTAGACCTCACCCAAACGCATCAGGAACAAGTCTCTCACACCTTGGTTGTCATCATAATAAGACTCCGGTTCCCAGAATTTGTCGATAAACGGACGTGCCTGCAACCAGTCGGTATGAAACCACAACGTATTCGGTACTTCGCCATATGCCTCCTCAAACATCTTTTTCTCCTTGCTGTTATTGTCCTTAAACCACAGCTTTCGGGGAACAACGCCATAGGGAACATTCATGAATCGTTCTGCCGGCCACAAATGAGACTCGTCCGGAGCCGGGATATACAGACTCGTATCACGACCTGTACCCTGCCAATAATCCACATTTATATGGTATTGTGACGGGTCGTAGGTCAAGTCCACCTTACTACTGCCTTCCCCGGCAGCCCAAACCTGGAACTTCGTCGTCTGGTCTATACCATATTTACGGGCAGCAAAAGTTGAAACTTCGACCATGCATAACCTCCTGAACGTAGCGTCATACCGTTTGTCAATCTTATACGAACAATTTTCGGGGAACCGATCCAACGGGTTCAACAGACTCGGCACCTTGTATGACTGGCCGGGATGATTCAATGTGTCGACACCGAAACATTCAATTGTATGGAATGTCTCATTATAAACACGGATATGTCTGTTGTAGTAATTGGAACGCTGTCCACCGATAAAGTTATCGTAAGCAATACCGAACTTGGAATGATAGTTGTTTCCACTTCCATTCAACAGTTTGTCTTTCGTATACTGCACGGAGAAAATAATTTCTTCGTTCTTCTCATTTCCTGGGGTGAAAATCTTCTGGAACTCATCCAACAACCGATAAGTGCCACTGTTAATAATGGCATCGGCATACTTGGCAGCATTCTCGAAATCGCCAGTCTGTGCAAACGGCTTATATCCTCTCGTCAGATACAATTTAGACAACAACATTTGAGCCATCCCTTTTGTCACACGACCGAAATCCGCACTTTTATCCGGCAATATATTTTGAGCCGATTCCAAGTCTGTTATCAACTGCTGATAAATTTCCGCTTCCGGTACCCGTTCTCCTTCGGTTTGAAGTACATCATACGGCTTTAACGGAAAGGGAATGTCACCGAACTGTTCCACCAGATAGTAATAATAGAGTGCCCTCAACGAATGTAGATAATAACTGAAAAGTACTCCACTTAGTAATTGAAAAGTATACCACTAAGTGCGTCTGATTAGACGGTTCAAATATAGTTATTTTTCATTGGATTTCAACATTTTTTGTGTTTCTTTCACA
>NZ_CDRTCT010000033.1:0-54404 GCF_977054455.1 Parabacteroides sp.
TAAATCCGCTTTTCTTTGCGTTTTCCGCTTTTTCGGCTTGTCATCATTTGACACCGTAACAACTCTGATATTAAGTCGTTTAGTGTCATTTCACCCGTTTTTCGAGGTTATTCCAGAGATTTTTTCTTATATTTGTGTTTGAAGTAATATCTGACAGATTTGATGAAAATTCGGATGGGGTAAGATACATTCCTACTCAGAGTGATCCCAATCCTGTTTTTTGTGGAAAATATAAAGATTGGATTGAATCTCTGAGAGATAAGGGTTATCTTACCAGTAGTGATTACAATACCTATTACGAATTATGTGATTTATGGTCTGGTGCTCCCGGTGTTTGTAATCCGGGATTAGAACCTAAGTTGCTCCGGGAATTTTTCGGGAAGCCACGTCCACCTAAATATCAAAGAAAGTAGCTATTAATTATTTATTAAAATCGAAGAAATCATGAAAACGAAATTATCCATACTTCTATTATTTGTCGTTGCCATCGTTTCGGCAGTTTCCGCGCAGAGAGTTCGTCCGGCAGGTTATGAGTCTGTCTATTTTGACCGTGAAGACTATATACCGGCAGAAGGTGACACGGTTGTTTACCTTTTTGAAAAAGGGGGAAAGTTTATTCCGGAGCAGAGAGATCTGGGGGAATTGTTTGGATTTAGAAAAATGGGCAAAGACCTATTTCTTTTTTTCAAAAGAGAATTTCCGGATTTGATTTATCCGGAGGATTTATTAAAGTTTATAGATATCCGGTTGTCTATGTGGGTCGATCATGACGGGAATATCGTTAATTTCTATTATAGGTTCAAGTCCGATAATTTATATCTTTATCCCGATATGGAAAAGCATCTGTACAATTTTGCCATGTCCGTTAAGAAAGAAGGAGTAAAAAAATATGATATACACGCTTTATATCCGAACTCTTATTGTGAATTGCATTACTTTTTTTCCTATATATATAAGGCATTGGTGATGCCACAAAAGTATTGACAGCCAGTAGCTCTCTTTATGAGTACCGAAAGGGTAGCTCGGTGCTAATTATCAGCGAACTGGAATTGCCGGAAAGTTAGGGGATGAGTTGCCGGAATTTGCTCATTGAATGTCTGTCGTTTGCCATTGAAGTGAAAAAAAGTGACCGGTTGAATAGGGGGAAAGCGTGATTTAGGTGTATTTATATCTGTAAAGCGATTGAAAATGGAATACGAGGACAAGAAATATATAGTAAGAAAGCTGATGCAGGACACGCTGACCGAAGAGGAGCGCACGGCCTTGCAGGCCTCTCGGCAGGTGACGAGAAAAATGGAGCATCAGTGGGACAATGCACCGGATGCGGTGAGGAGCGACCGTCCGGATGAGCCGTCTATCTGGCAGAATATATGCAGGGAGGTTTGGTCGCATGGCGAAGAGCGGAAAGTTGTGTTTTATAAGATATATAGTATGGTCGCCTCTATCTTATTGGTATTGGGGGTGGCCGGAACCGCTTATTTCGCGTTGCAGGGCAAGGCGAATGTCCCGATGTATGTCGTAAGTTCCGGCATCCGGAATATGGAATCCGTCTCTTTGCCGGATGGAACGAAAGTGCAGATGGGACCGGGCAGCCGTTTGACCTATCCTGCCAGTTTCTCCGGTAAGACGCGTGAGATAACATTGGATGGACAAGCTTTTTTCGATGTGGCGAAGAATCGCGAAAAACCTTTTATCGTCCATACGGAGGATATGAGCGTGGAGGCGTTGGGGACTGCGTTCGAATTGTTCAGCTACGATATGGAGAATAAGATAGAAGCGATCCTTCTGAATGGCAAGATCAGAGTAAGTGTGGCGGACAAGGAAACAAACAGATTGGAAGAATACCTCGTCTCTCCCGACGAAAAGATCTTGGTGGACCGGCAAACCGGCAAGATCACCAAGCAGATTGTGGATGCCGACAAATATACCGCCTGGCGCAAACAAAAGATGCTGAGTTTCGAAAACGAAAAACTCTCTATGATCATCCCGCGTCTCGAACAGTGGTACGGCAGAAAGGTGATGTGCCAAAAGGATCTGGCAGATAAATACCGGTTCACTTTCAAGGTGAGGGATGAGTCGCTGGAACGGATACTTTTTATGATAAAAGCATCTTCTCCATTGCAGTATAAAGAGGAGAAGAATGGCGATTATATATTGACTTTAAAATGACTTATTATAAACAACTTAATTCTAATGCCTATGGGATAAAAAGAGTTAACCTTCAAAAAAATTGGAAGATGCCGGCAAGCACCTTCCAATCAGAGAGTTTTTTAAAATGCTTGTCGTAAGGAGTCCAAGCCGAAGACTTGCATTTATTATTCATTAAAACGATAACAAAGTTATGAAAAAAAACAGTGAGAGGGATTATTGTATCCCGTTATTTAGAAAAACTAAACGTATCATGAAGATCACAACCTTATTTTCGTTGGGAGTTGCATGTTGTATTTCTGCCTCTACATACGCGCAGAGCTATAAGGTGTCAATCAACAAGCAGAACAGTAGTATTATTGAAATCCTCAGAGAAATTGAAAAAAGCAGTGAGTTTACATTCTTTTTTAACGATAATCGTGTGAATGTCAACAAAACAGCGAGTGTTAATGCTAAAAATGCGACATTGGAAGATGTACTGGATCAAGTGTTGAGGAACACTGGCTACAAGTATCAGATTATCGATCGACAGGTATTGATCAAGGCTTCGGACAACCTTTTATTGACCGGCGTCCAACAGAATCAGAAAACCGTTACGGGTGTAATCCTCGATGAATCCAGCCTGCCGGTTATTGGTGCCAATGTGGTGGAGAAGGGAACAACCAACGGTACGATAACGGATGCAGAAGGGAGGTTCTCCCTTAATGTTGCATCAGATGCAACATTAATAGTTTCCTATATCGGATATATTCAGAGTGAAATATCTGTAAAAAATAAGACATCCGTGTCTATAACGATGAAAGAGGATGCGGAATTGTTGGATGAAGTAGTAGTAATTGGTTATGGTTCGGCTCGTAAGGGAGATTTGACAGGTCCGATATCCAGTGTCAAAGGGGCTTCTTTGACGGAACGTTCCACTCAAATGTTGTCTACGGCTATGCAGGGGCAGATTTCGGGTGTGGAGGTCACACGTTCTTCCGGCGGTCCGGGGAGTTCGGCAACAATACGTGTTCGTGGTGTGACGACACTTTCCAATAATGATCCTCTTGTCATTATTGACGGTGTACCCGGTTCGTTGAATGATGTCGTAGCTTCGGATGTTGAGACCATGAGTGTTTTGAAAGATGCTGCATCGGCTTCTATTTATGGCTCTCGTGCCGCGGCAGGTGTCATTTTGATCACGACCAAAAGGGCTAAGGAGAATAAATTCAATTTGGATTACAATTATGAATATTCCATTGACAAACCGACTACACGGCCGACTAATGGAAATGTGATCGATTGGATGAATGTTCAAAATGAGATAAAGTGGAACGATGGTGCGTCTAATCCTTATTCGCAATATTCGCAAGAAACCATTAATTCTTGGATGGCTAACAATGCAACGGATCCTTACCATTATCCGAATACGGATTGGGTCGATTTATTGTTGAAGAATACGACTTCTCATCAGCAGCATAACTTCAACGTTTCGGGTGGTACGGATAAGTTGCAGTCCAAATTCTCGTTCAATTATCAGACGGCAGACGGGTATTATGCGAATAAATCGTATGAACGGTATGCTGGCCGTGTCAACAACGATTATAAAATCAATTCTTGGATTCGGGCCAATATTGATATTGATTTTTCAACTTCGAAAAGTATTAATCCATTCTCTACTAATTTTTCCAAGAGTGAAACTTTTAACCCGATTTATTGGGCATATTTAGCAACTCCTTATTATAATCCGTATTGGGAAGATGGTAGTTATGCTGATGTGAAATCGGGTGCTAATCCGTTGGCTATGTTGAACGAAGGAGGAACGACCAATGCCAATTATTATAAATTCGGAGGGAAAGCACAGTTGAGTTTGACTCCTGTGAAAGGATTGACTTTGACGGCGGTTTTCGCCCCTCGTTACACTTTCGAGAGCAAAAAGGCATTTAATAAGAAAGTGAATGTTTATTATGAAGATGGATCGGTCATTGCTGCACAACTTAGTAAGACAACCCAGTTGAACGAAGCACGTAATAACACGCAAAGCCGTACTTATCAGTTTTATGCCAACTACGAAAACAAATGGAATGATCATTCCTTGAATGCAATGGCAGGTTATGAAGGCTATAAATATAAATGGGAAAATTTGGGTGCATCGAGAAATAATTATGAATTGGATTCTTATCCCTATCTGAATCTTGGACCGGAAGATTACCAGTATAATTCAGGTAAAGCAGGACACAATGCGTATCAATCAGTTTTTGGACGTGCCATGTATTCATACAAAAATCGTTATATGTTACAAGCGAATGTCCGTGCAGATGCCTCTTCTCGTTTTGCTTCCGATTATCGTTGGGGTGTGTTCCCTTCCGTATCGGCAGGTTGGGCTGTTTCGAGTGAACCTTGGTTCCCTAAAGACAAACAGATCGATTATTTGAAAGTACGTGCTTCTATTGGGTCATTGGGCAATGAGCGTATTAGTGATGCGGAATTCCCATATCAAGCAGCTATCAATTTCGGAAACAGTTATATGTATGATAAGGGTTCTCACTCGGTGACCGCTGTACAAAATGCGGCGCAATATTATTATGCATTCAACAATATTACATGGGAAACAACGACGACTTATGATATTGGTGTCGATATTACTTTGCTGAATAATCGTTTGAGTTTGACCGGAGACTATTATTATAAGAAAACATCCGATATGTTGTTGACGTTGGGCTTCCCCTCTTATGCTGGTTTTTCCGCTCCGAAACAAAATGCAGGTGATATGTATACGCACGGTTGGGAGTTTGAAGCAAGTTGGCGTGATCAGATTGGTGAGGTTTCTTACGGCGTATCCTTCAATCTGTCTGATTATCGTTCGAAAATGGGATATTTAGGAGACAGAAGGACGATAGATGGTAATAAGATTTATGAAGAAGATTCTTATTATTATGAGTGGTTTATGTATAAGACTGATGGCCTTTTTGTTACTGATGCAGACTTGTATGATTCGAAAGGAAACAAGTATCCGACACTCACTGCTAACGATAAGGCTGGTAATATCAAATATGTCGATGTGAATGGGGATGGTGTTATCAATGCGGATGATAAAGTTCGTTTAGGTAATTCCTTGCCGGAGTTTCAGTTTGGTGGTAATCTTTTCTTAGGCTGGAAGGATTGGGATTTCTCTCTTTCTTTCCAAGGCGTGGGGCACCAGAATGTTCTCTTCAATTCTGCTTGGATACAACCGTTGAAAGAACAATGGGGAGCTGTGCCTTCTCTTGTATTAGGTAATTATTGGAGTCAGCATAATACGGAAGATCAAAACCGGAATGTCAAATATCCTCGTCTTACATATACCAATACTACCAATACTTATACTGGATCTGATTATTGGCTGTTTAACGGAGCATATTTCCGTGTCAAGAACATTACATTGGGGTATTCATTGCCGCAAAAACTTATGGATAAGTGTTTCATCAGAGGACTTCGGATATATGCTACAATAAATGATCTTCCTGCTATCAGCCACTATCCTAAGGGATGGGATCCGGAAATAGGTGCAAGTTCCGACTTTATATCCACATCTTTTACATTTGGCGCGAATGTTAAATTTTAAATTTATAGTGATATGAAACAGATAAAATTTTCTATATGTACCGCATCTCTATTCATGCTTATGTCGTGTGTCGATCTTAATTTAAATCCTCTTTCTGAAGGATCAAGCGAGAATTGGTATTCTTCTCAAGCAGAAATAGAAATGTCTTTGAATGATTTCTATCGTACGGATTTTTTCCCGATTGACGATATGAAATGGGGAGATGATGTGACGGCTCGAAATGAATCATCAGAGGTGAATAATGGTACATTGACTTCTGAAACTAAAAAGATTTCCGATCGTTGGGAGAATTATTATAAAGGTATCGCTCGTGCTTTGCGTTTGATCAATAATATGGATCGTGCACGTGCTATGGGTGTGTCGGAAACAAACATCGCACAATATGAAGGTGAACCTTATTTCTATATGGGATATGCTTACGGTATGTTGGCTTTTCATTGGGGAGATGCGATCTTGGATAAGGTGGGTATGAGCTTGGATGAAGCCTATACCGCTTCTCGATCTCCGAAAGCCGATGTATTGGCTTACAGCTACGAATGTTTGGACAAAGCTGCCGAACGTTTACCGAACAGCTATTCCGGTATCCAGCGTGCCACGAAAGGGGCTGCTTATGCATTTAAAGCAAGGATTGCTATTTATAATGAAGATTATGCTACTGCTGCCACTGCTGCCAAGAGTTGTATGGATTTGAATGTGTATAAATTGCATGGCAACTATCAGGACTTGTTTACGGCTTCCTGGTCTGACGAATGGATTTTCTTCTTCCGTGGAGATGTGACGTTGAAAAAATATTATTGGGCTGCGGGTGATGTGTTGAATAGTATATCTCGCCTTTCAGGCGGATGGGGTGGACAAAAAGCTCCATCTTATGAATTGGTTTGTGCTTATCCTTGTATTGACGGTAAACCGATCGATGAATCTCCGCTTTATAACCCGAAAGATTTTTTTGAAAATCGGGATCCCCGTATGGCCATGACGATTGTTCCGTTTGCAACAGCATATAACAAGAGTGTGTTGGATGGAACGTATGATCCGAATGATTATAAATGGTTAGGGTATGAATATTCTCCTTCTCCTATTAAAACAACCGTTCAGAGAATTTCTGACGGTGCACAGGTGGGAAATAATGATTCTAAAGCAAGAGCGGAACATGCTTCCTATACTGGTTTATTATTTAAGAAATATGTCGATGATTCATTTTTGGAAAATGGTAAAGCAGGTGCACCGACTACTTATCCGATGCTGCGTTATGGCGATGTCTTGTTGATGTATGCCGAAGCGATGAATGAGATGAACCAGTGCAACCAAGAGGTTTTGGATGCTACGATTAATAAATTGCGTGAAAGAGCTTATAATGGAACAGGGCTTGAATATCCGAGAGTAATGGAAGGAACGCAGTCGCAGTTGCGTACGATTATCCGTACCGAACGTTTCATTGAAATGGCTTGGGAAGGTCATCGTTATAGCGATTTGATCCGTTGGAAGATTGCCGGTAAAGTATTGAATCGTCCGATTTATTTCTTGAATCGTGCATGGTCCGGCAATACCTCTTGGGACGGTAATGAAAGTTCCGTTTCTGCTGAATATAAGCAGTTGATTCAGAATTGGAAAGACGGTAACTATCCGATAGGTGGTGTTCCGCAGATCGATGAAGACGGTATTGCCGATTTGAGCGAAATGGCGAAAAAGGGATATATTACCGTGGCAACCGAACGTGTGTTTGATGAAAGTCGTGACTACTTGTGGCCGGTACCTGCTGCAGACAGACTTATCAATGAAAATCTGTCGCAAAATCCGAAATGGTAATGGTTGTGGAGTTAAAATAAATTCCGGTTAGTAGGGATCGGTGTTTAAATAATTAATATCTTGGGGCTTCTCTGTTTATATCGTCATATAGAATATGAGGAGCCCTTTTTATGACATTTTACCTAAAATAGTAGATAATATGAAATTGAATGTAGTTGGATTATTGGCCGCCTTTTCTTTGTTGGGTTGTACGGCGCAGAAAGATGTCAAAAAAGTGCCGGATTCCATATCCGGTATTTATCCTCGTTTGGCTTATTATAATAATGAAGGCGAATGCGGTACGGGGGCGGTCGTGCCTTGGGCGGATCGTTTGTGGGTGATTACTTATGGGCCTCATCTGCCGAATGGCTCTTCTGATAAATTGTATGAAGTAACATCAGATTATCAACAGATTATACGTGATGAAAGCATTGGAGGTACACCCGCAAACAGAATGATTCATAAAGAAAGCAATCAACTTTTTATAGGTCCTTATGCGATTGATAAAACAGGTAAAGTTCGTGTTATTCCATATACTGTCATGTCCGGCCGTCATACAGGTAATGCCCGTCATTTGACAGATCCGTCAAATAAGATTTATTACGGGACAATGGAAGAAGGATTTTATGAAGTGGATGTGAATACATTGGAAGTAAAAGAATTGTATCAGGATGGCAATAAGAAACAACAGAAAAAAAATGATACGGATGCCGGGCCAATAAATGCGTTGTTACCGGGAGTACATGGTAAAGGGTTATATTCCGGGCAAGGCTGTATGTATTTTACCAACAATGGAGAAGGGACACAAGAAGCATTGAAGAAGTTTGATGTGGAGGCTGGTGTTTTGGCTGAGTGGAATGGAAAAGAGTGGAAAGTGGTTCGTCGTAATCAATTTGTCGAAGTGACGGGGCCGGGTGGCATTTATGGAAATGCAAATCCGGAATCAGATCCGATTTGGGCAACCGGTTGGGATTATAAATCGGTTATTTTAGGTGTACGGGATGCTCAAAAAGGATGGGCTTTTTATCGTTTGCCCAAAGCCAGCCATAGCTATGACGGTGCGCATGGATGGAATACGGAATGGCCGCGCATTCGGAATGTCGGGACAGAGTCTCAACCTGATTATCTGATGACGATGCATGGAATGTTCTGGCATTTTCCGGGAATGTTTACAGCTGATAATTCAGCCGGTATCCGTCCGCGTTCCGCTTATTTGAAAGTGATTGGTGATTTTACCCGTTGGAACGATCAATTGGTTTTCGGTTGTGATGATTCGGCTCAGAAAGAATTTTTGAACAAACGAAAAGCAAAAGGAAGTATAGAGGGACCTGGCCAATCGAACTCGAATCTGTGGTTTACCTCTTTGACAAGACCGGACGAATTGGGACCGGCTACCGCCGAAGGTGCTGTTTGGGCAAAGGAAAGCGTGAAGGCGGGTGAAGCCTCTGAACCTTTCTTGTTTAGCGGTTGGACACATCGTTTCGGTTGGGTGAAGAATGAAGGAAAACAACCGGTGATCTTTACTTTTGAAATAGACGAAGCCGGCAAAAATGAATGGAAGACTTTGAAGAGTATAACGGTAAATGCAGGAAAGTCGGTCTCCGTTCCTTTTACTTCAGCCGAAAAAGGAGAATGGATTCGTGTAAAAACGGATAAGAATACGTTGGCAACCGTTAGTTTCAACTATACGACTGCCGATAATCGTGTGGCCTCTTCTGACCCGATTTATCAGGGTCTGGCGCCTGTCGACCAGAATACGGTTACCGGTGGCCTGCTCTATGGACTGGGGGACAACCGCCGTGCTTTGGGGCTGTTGGCGAATGTTACGGAAAACGGAAAGACTTCGGAAATCGGTTATTATGAAATGGGAGATGAATTGAGCCTGATCCAGAAAGAAGATGAGAAGACGGCTGATTTTATTCGTACGAAGTTTGCCATACCGCAACAGGTTGTTTCGATAGAAGAGGGTTCAGTATTGATTGTAGATGATTTGAATCGGCGTTGGCGTCTTCCTTTGGGAAATGAAATGTATAAGGATTTGACCAACCAAGGTGTACTGCGTGTTTGTCGGGAAGTGGCAACGGAGCGTGATATGTTTTCTTGTATGGGTACTTTTTATGAACTTCCTGCGGAGAATGCGGATGGATATGCAAAAATTCGTCCTATATCAACTCATAATTACCGCATCAATGATTATGCTTCTTACCGAGGTATGCTTGTTTTGACAGGTGTGACACCTGAAGAGGGTAAAGAAAATCCGCATATTATAGTTTCGGACGATGGAAAAGCAGCTGTTTGGGTAGGGGTTATTGATGACTTGTGGACATTGGGAAAACCGGTAGGCCAAGGTGGCCCGTGGAAGAATACAGATGTAAAAGCAGGTGTTGCTTCTGATCCGTATCTGATTGGATTCTACGACAAGAAAGAGCTTTCGTTGTCGCACCAGTCTGATAAGAAAGTCGTCATTACGGTTGAAGTGGATCCTACCGGCAATGGTGATTGGATGGAATATGCCACTTATACAGTACAACCGGGAGAAAGGTTCGTCCAGCAACTCCCTGAAGCATTTCAAGCAAGATGGATTCGTTTTGTATCGAACACGGATACGAAAGCAACAGCTTGGTTGAATTATAAATAACATGTATATTTGTCTTTCTAAATATTAATATCATGAAGACTCGTGTAATTTTATCATTATTATTTTTGTTGAGTTTGGGAACAGTCCGAGCGGCAGACCTTTTTGTCGAAGTCGAAAGTTTTAGTAACAAGGGAGGTTGGAAGGTCGACCAGCAGTTTATGGATTTGATGGGGTCTCCTTACCTTTTGGCGCACGGGATGGGTGTACCTGTCGATGATGCCTATACCGAGGTGACTTTTCCTGAAAAAGGAGAATATTATGTATATGTTCGTACCTATAATTGGACATCCCCGTGGAAAAAAGGCGAGGGACCCGGAAAATTCAGTCTGTCAGTCGGAGGAAAGAAGATGACCTCCCCGTTGGGAGCGGAAGGTTCTTCCTGGATGTGGCAGATAGCCGGAAAGGTGTCGGTCAAGAATCTGAAAACCGTGATAAAACTACATGACTTGACCGGTTTTGACGGCCGTTGTGATGCGATCTATTTTACAACGGAAGAAGGGAAGATGCCTCCATCGGGGCTGAAGGAGTTGGAAGTTTTTCGCCGTAAAGCCCTGGGATTGCCGGATGAAGCCCCGCTTGCCGGAGAGTATGACCTGGTTGTAGTCGGAGCCGGTATAGCCGGAATGAGTGCGGCCGTGTCTGCTGCCCGTTTGGGATGCAAAGTGGCTTTGATCAACGACCGTCCTGTGGTGGGGGGTAATAACAGTTCGGAGATACGTGTTCATTTGGGAGGCCGTATCGAAGAAGGGACTTATAAGGAACTTGGCGGTTTGCAGAAAGAATTTGGTCCGGAAAAGGGAGGGAATGCACAACCTGCGGAATATTATGAAGACCGGAAGAAGCTGGATTGGCTGGCAGGAGAAAAGAATGTGTCTCTTTTCCTGAACTATCGTGCAATAGGGGTGACAAAGGAAGGCGATAAGATCACATCCGTTGTAGTCAAACACATCGAAAGCGGCGAAGAACTTGAATTTAAAGCACCTCTTTTCTCAGATTGCACGGGAGACGGTACAATCGGTTATTTGTCCGGTGCAGATTATCGTATGGGGCGTGAAGGCCGGGATGAATATGGTGAAAGCATAGCCCCAGAGAAAGCGGATAAGATGACGATGGGCTCTTCCGTCCAGTGGTACTCGGTTGATAATAAGAAATCGAGTCCTTTTCCAGAGTTCAGCTATGGAGTGGAGTTCAACGAAAAGAATTGTGAAAAGGTGATGATGGGAGAGTGGACTTGGGAAACAGGTATGAACTTCGACCAGATCAAGGACTTCGAACGCATCCGTGATTATGGCATGTTGGTTGTCTATTCAAACTGGAGCTATTTGAAAAACCGTATGAAGGAAAACGACCAGTATAAGAATCGTAAGTTGGGTTGGGTAGCTTATGTCGCCGGCAAACGTGAATCTCGTCGTCTGCTGGGTGATTATATCTTAAAGGAAGACGATGTCACGAAAAACGTGTTCCATGAAGATGCCTCCTTCGCCACGACCTGGAGTATCGATTTGCATTGGCAGGATCCGAAAAACAGTGAACATTTTCCGGGCAATGAGTTCAAAGCTGTGACGAAGCATATCCTGATCCATCCGTATGCAGTCCCGTATCGTTGTCTGTATTCTCGTAATGTGGATAATCTTTTTATGGCCGGTCGTAATATCAGTGTGACCCACGTAGCCTTGGGGACAGTGCGTGTGATGCGTACGACCGGAATGATGGGAGAGGTAGTAGGTATGGCCGCCTCTTTGTGCAAGAAATATGGTGTGACGCCTCGTGGTGTTTACCGTTCTCATCTGGAAGATTTGAAGACATTGATGAAGGAAGGTGTGAACAAGAAAGGACTGCCGAATAACCAGCGTTATAATGAAGGCGGCATGTTGAAAGACAAACCGGTTGTTCAATAATATTTCAATGCCAAGAAGGTGTGTCAAAAGAAAATCCTGCTTACAATAGACATAATTTAGGCTCCGTGAAATCCGTGCCTTAAAGATCGTGATAAAGGAGTTTTGACACACCTCCTTGCTTCATATATAATCTTGCAAACCTGAAAATCATGAAACATAGGTCTCTTTATTTATATCTGTTATTTTTTTCTTTACTGTGCGGTACCGTTGCTGCTACCGGACAGGAGAAAAAACAGGAACGCTTTACCCTGATGGGATTAGGTGATTCCATTACGGAGGGAGCGGATTTTTTCACTTGCTATTTGTATCCGCTTTGGGAGAAATTGTTTACAGCCGGGTATCAGTTTGACTTTATCGGTCCCCGTGAGAGCAAATGCCGGATCGGGACGCTTAGTCATTGTGGTTTCAGCGGCAAGAATGTAGAGTTTTTAGAGTCGAAGATCGACAGCCTCTACCGGCTTTATCCGGCTGATATCGTATTGCTCCATGCCGGTCACAACCATTTTGTGGAAGAGAAACCTGTTCCCGGAATGATTGCTTCTTACAAATCTATTATCAACAAAATACAGGCGATCAACCCGAATGTCCGTATTTTGATTGCCCAGGTAATACCAAGCGGCAAACTGCCTAAATACTCGTATATACCGGAATTGAACGAGAAGATAGCGGAAATGGTTGCCGGATTAAACTCCGGACAAGTTTTTTTGGTCAATCAGGCCCAGGACTTTAACTGGCAAGACTATACGGTACATGATAAAGTACATCCTAATAAAGCTGGTGCGGAGAAGATGGCGACTGTCTGGTTCGAAGCCCTGAAGAAAGTACTGGCTTCATCGGAAGCTGTGTTCTCTCCTGAAATCGTCCGGTATAAAACATTAGAGAATGGGGATTCCTTGGCACTTCATATCTTCAAGCCCCGGAATATGCAGACTGGGGAAAAAAGACCGGCTATTGTGTACTTTTTCGGAGGAGGTTGGAAATTAGGTACTCCGATTCAGTTTTATCGTGAATGTGCTTATTATGCTTCGAAAGGAATGGTGGCCGTATCGGTTGATTATCGTATCGGATATCTGCATCATTCTACTCCGTTCGAGAGTTTCGAGGATGCCAAAGATGCGATATGCTGGTTGCGTAGCCATGCTTCTGACTACCGGCTTGATCCGGATAAGATTGCCGTAGCCGGTGGTTCTGCCGGAGGTCATTTAGCTGCCGCACTCGGGACGGTCGGGAGTGACGAGGCTGTTCCGGCTGGTTACAGGCCGAACCTCTCCGTGTTATATTATCCGGTTGTAGACATGGTTTCGCGCGGTGATGGTTTTCCGGAAATCAAGAGGGATTTTGAAAAAATTTCACCGATCCATCATGTGTCGGAAACAACTCCCTCCACTCTGATATTGCTTGGCACGAAAGATCCGATCGTATCGGTCGAAACAATCGAGACTTATCAGGATAAACTTTTGCAGAAGGGAGTGGATTGCGAACTCCATCTCTTTGAAGGTGCCGGTCATCCGATCTTCCTATACAGAAAGCCGCTTACGGAAGACTACTATAAGGTTCGGAAGTTGACGGATGGTTTTTTGAAAAGACAGGGGTTCCTGTAGTTTTGTTTTTTCTTGATTTGACTCTTCATTTATTCGGGGTTCTTGTATAATATTGCTTATTTTACAATATTATACATCCTTTACAGATAGCACTGAAATCCCGCTTTTGAGCCAGAAAAAGTAGTTTTTCGGTATGAGGTGCGCAGTTTATTGTGACGACGACCGTCTTCGTTTCCATGATGACCGTCTTTGTTTCATATGAAGATGGACTTCGTCACGATGAAGACGGTCTTTATCGTAACGAAGACGGTCGTCGTTGCAATAAAGACCCGAAAAACGTTTTGGATATTCGGATTCGTCCCCTGACTTTTTTGCTACAAGCCATTCTCCGATAGTTCAGGTTTTCCGGAATGTCGGTTTTCCTCTCGTTTATTTGTCATAAAAACTGCATATATCCATTATCTGCCGACTCCGTATTTTCGATTGCCACCAAAACTGGATTAGCCGTGTAAAAATGTCAAGCCAAAATGATCGGTGTTTTGGATCGAAATAGAAAAAGTTCCAAATTGGGGTTATTGTAAATTATGAGATACAGTTAGAGTAGCGTTTCCTTCCTTCCAAATATATGCAACATGGAGGCAAATGGATTCATTATGCAGAGGTCTATACTGCCGTATGCCGATACTCAATGGACATTGCCCGAAGGAGCAACACCGGAAGAAAAGTTTGGACGGATGGAGGCCTGTTCTGGCAAACCCGTCTTTAGATTAATCCCAATCGTGCCTGCATTTTGGAAGATTATCGTCTTATGATGAAGAGCCTGAAAGATTACCAGAGTGAAAGTGGCATGTGGAACCAGTTGGTGGATAAAACCGATTGCAGGTCGGAAACTTCCGGTTCTGCGATGTTCTTTATTTTAGAAGCGGCCTTTTAAAAAAATAAGAATATCATACTATTAGTCATTCGATTGCTACTGTATTTTTTATTGACGTATTGTGCAATTCGTTTATAAGCGTTACTTATGTGGGCTTCAACTGTTTTTTCTGATATGTTGAGTAGTTGTGCAATTTCTTTATGTTTTAACCTGTCAGAAAGAACAAGACGAAATACTTCACGACATTTTTCAGGTAAGGAAAGAATAGCCTCTTGTATTAATTTTTGATATTCCTGATCTAAGAGGGTTATTTCCGGATTATTCCCATCAGGAAGTAATTCTATTGTATATAAATCTATAGAGTCTTGATTCGTAATGTATCCTCGCCTTATATAATGTAGAGCTTGGTTTTTGACAGATGTGTATAAATATCTTTCGATATTGTCTATTTCGTTTAATGTTTCTCGTTTCTTCCATATGAAAAGAAAGACATCGGATACAGCTTCTTCTGCAAGTTCTTTAGACTTTAAAAAATATAATGCTAAGTGGAACAACTTTTGATAGTAAATATCAAAAAGTGTCCGAAAGGCAACTTCGTCATTTTTAGAAATTTTGCATAAAAGACGGGCGATTTCACTATATGTATCGGAAGTAGATCTCACTTTTCTATATAATTCAACTTTGCAAATATAGGATAAAAAAAGAAGTTTTCAAGAGATATAAAAAAATTGCATGTTCTTATGAGGGTTTTTGAGAAGCACTGTCATCTTTCTATATATAAAGACTTTCTAACATGGATAAGAATGACATTGATAACAAAGATTATGAATCTTCTTTTGATTGGCAAGGAAGAATAAGTTTCCGTCCGGTATCGACAGACGCAGATGCGGTTTATGCTAAAATATGGCATAAGTTGCGGTATGAAAATAGTATTCCTGTAGGAATTTCTCCTGTTTGGAAGTATTTTACTGTAGCTGCTTCATTAGCATTATTGATTGTTTCTACGATTCTGATCTCTGTTTATACTAAAAATGAACCATTGTCTTATTTAGAGGTTTCTGCAGTTTCCGGTACAAAAGTGAAAGTCGTTTTACCGGATAGCTCTACAGTCTGGTTAAATAGTAATGCAATGATACGTTATCCCCAACAATTTTCAGGAAATATCCGCTCTGTTGAATTTGCGGGAGAAGCTTTGTTTCAAGTGAGACATGATGAGAAAAAACCATTTGTTATTGATGCTGAAGGCTTAAAAATTAAGGTATTGGGAACAAGTTTTAATGTTTTTTCTTCCGAGGAAGAGGGGATTGTAGAAACGACTTTATTAGATGGCTCAATTGCCTTATTCGGTTCTCAGAATCATACGTCTGTAGCTGATATTGTTTTGTCGCCCAATCAGCAAGCTTTATACAATAAGAAGAATGGACATATTGATGTCTTGAATGTGTGTGCGTCATCTTATGCTTCTTGGACAAATGGTCATTTTGTTTTTGAAAAAAATACATTACAAGAAATAACCTCATCTTTGGAACGTGCATTTAATGTGAAAATACACATACAGGATGAAAAATTGCTCAAAGAACGGCTGACAGCCAGATTTACTCATCAAGAGACATTAGATGAAATTTTGTCTGTACTTCAGATTTCAGCTCATTATAAATATAAAAAAGATAAGGGAGAGATTTACATAACTAAAAAATAACTTGTTGTTTAACCTTAAAAAATAATAGATATATGGACTCGACATAGAAAGCTGCAATAAAAAGGATTGGGAATGCTACCAACATTCCCAATCCAGATCTAAATTAGAGATCATTTTTAA
Organism: Parabacteroides sp.; assembly: GCF_977054455.1. Classification (NCBI taxonomy): domain Bacteria; kingdom Pseudomonadati; phylum Bacteroidota; class Bacteroidia; order Bacteroidales; family Tannerellaceae; genus Parabacteroides; species Parabacteroides sp. The sequence goes on from NZ_CDRTCT010000033.1 coordinate 16,287, forward strand.
TAAAAGGTAGCTACCAACTACCCAGTAAATAATCAATTAGATATTACAAATGTATGAATAATCATTGTAAGGGGATGCTCTTGGAAGAAAAAAAGCATCCAGAAAATATATTTTTCTTTCAAACGAATTTAAGAAAGGCTATAATTATTATGAAATTTACCCTGTTATTCTTTTTTGTAAGCGTGTGGGGGGCTGTTGCCTCATCCTATGCTCAATCTACAAAACTAACGCTTAAGGTGAAAAATGAACCGATAGCACAAGTGATAAAAAAAATTGAGCAGCAATCAAAATACACGTTTGTATATAATGTGGACGAAGTGGACTTGGATAGAAAAGTCAGTATATCGACACAAGGTACTTCTATTAAAGATGTGTTGGATAATATCTTTGCAGGACAACCGATAGAATTTGTTATTAAAGAACGTCATGTTGCTTTATATCATAAACTACAGCAAAAAAATACTCGAAAGATATCGGGTGTGATATTTGACAAAGAGGGAAATCCTATTATCGGGGCAAATATTGTACAGAAAGGTACAACGAATGGTATCGTTTCTGATTTGGATGGACATTTTACATTAAATGTTGATCCGGGTACTGTTTTGATTATTTCTTATATCGGTTTTATGTCAAAGGAAATACCTGTTGGAGATAAAACTGAATTATCGATTATTTTGGAAGAAGATTCCGAATTGTTGGAAGAGGTTGTGGTTGTTGGTTATGGAACTATGCAAAGGAAAAATTTTACAGGTTCAGTGTCAACTGTCAACATGGACAATTCTCCTGTTGCTATTTCTTCTCGGACAAATGTGATGGATGCTTTGCGCGGAACAGTAACGGGTGTTAATACATCCAGGGAAATGGCTGCCGGTAGTACTCCTACTATTGAAGTACATGGACAAAAGTCAATTAAGAGTTCGAGTGCCAATCCCTTGATTGTTTTAGATGGAGTGATATATATGGGGGGATGGCGAGATTTGGATCCTTCTACGATTGAAAGCGTATCTGTGCTGAAGGATGCTACGTCTTTGGCTGCTTATGGTTCACAGGCCGCCAATGGGGTTATTATGGTTACAACCAAGAAAGGAAAAATAGGGAAGCCGATGATCAATTTTGATGGATCTGTCTCTTTTTCAAATATGGCACAAATGCCTCGCTATTTGAGTCCTGAAGATTTTGTGAATAAAACTAATATAGCATTAGATGCGGCAAATGGCAATCCTCAAAGTTGGATGAAACCGAGTGCTTACGAAAATTATTTAACTGGAAAAACAACAGACTGGATTGACTATGTGACACAAACTGGTTTGTTGCAGAAATATGCACTTTCTGTTTCCGGAGCTACGGAAAAGCTGAATTATTATTTGTCTTTGTCCCATACGGATCAAAAGGGAATTCTAATAGGAGATGATTATTCAAGAGAAGCAATTATGATTCGTTTACAAAATGATATTACAGATTGGTTGCAAGTTGGTGCTCAAGTTAATTATACATATAATAATTATGATGGTGTTTCTGCAAAACTACAACCTTACTTATCTCCTTATGGACAGGCGACACGTTTAAATGGACAACTTGAGAAGTATGTGATGGAAGAAGGTACATTTGCTGTTAATCCCTTGTGGGATACTTCCAAAGGTGGAACAGTTGATGATTTGGAACGCTATGCTACGACTTATCTAAAAGGGCATGTGTTGTTAAAATGCCCTTGGATGAAGGGGTTAAGCTATCGTTTTAATGGAGTTTATTCAATGGAAAATTATCGTCATGATCGTTTTAATCATGAAGGATATTTTGTGACGGAAGGTGCTCCTGCCGATGAGGCTCGTTATTCTGAAGAAACGATTGCGAGCTACCTCTCGAATGCAACAGGCTATAACCAATTAAGGGCAAATACATATTATGTAATTGATAATATATTGAATTATACAGCTCAGTTTGACAAACATTTTATTGATTTGACAGCAGTTTATACAAGGGATCAGTATATCAGTGATTTGCGAAAATTAAATGGCTCGAACTATGATGCAGTAGGTAATTCCATATTAGGGTATGATGGTCTGGCATTTGCAGAGGTCCAGACTGTTGATGTTGAGAAAACTAAAAAGACGAATATAGGATATTTAGGACGTCTGAACTATAATTTTGATGATCGCTATCATCTGTCGGTTTCTGTGAGACGTGATGGAAGTTCTGTGTTTGGTGCTGATAATAAATGGGGGATCTTTCCTGCAGTAGGTGCGGCCTGGACTCTTTCACGGGAGCGTTTCATGGAATCAGTTGAATTCTTGAATTACTTGAAATTAAATGCTTCCTGGGGTAAGAATGGAAATCAGTCATTGGGTGCATATGGAACACTTTCCACTATCAATTTAGGGCAGACTGGAGATCATCCTTACCTCTTTGGTAATGCTGGCAGACCAAGCTGGGGACAGTATGTTGCAGCAATTGGTAATTCGGAATTAGGCTGGGAAACGACTACTGCGGTCAATGTAGGACTGGATGCTCATTTTCTGAATGATCGGATTCAATTGGAAATGAATGGCTATAAATCAAAGACTACAGACCAGATATTCGAACGTATGATTCCTGTTATGAATAATGGTTTCACTAAGATGAAAGCAACGATGGGGCAGGTAAATAACTGGGGTATAGAATTTACTCTAAATACCTTGAATGTGAGTAACAAAGATTTTCAATGGTCTTCTATGCTTAATTTTTATTTGAATCGGAATAAATTGGTCGATCTATATGGAGATGGAAAAGATGACTTAAGCAACAGTCTTTTTATAGGCAAGTCTTTAGGTGCTATTTATGGATATAAAGTGATTGGAATTATCCAAGAAGATGATAAAGAATATATTGAAGCCAATAATGCGGTTCCGGGCGATCCTAAATACGCAAATGTCGATGAAAGTGAAGATGGGCGTATAACTGCTGACGACAGAACTATTTTAGGATATCGTAAAGAAAATTTTAGAATGAACATGTCGCATACGTTTACGTATAAAAATTTTGAATTATATGCATTGTTTACCGGGGTTTTCGGTGGAAATGGATATGGTCTTGAATCAAATCCTCAAGCCTATCTTACCAATAATAGCTTTATAAATAATCTGGATCATACATGGTGGACTCCTGAAAACCGGAATAATACTTATCCTCGTCCCAAATTTAACGGGAGTAATTATACGCCTGTAATGGGATATACTTTTATTCGTTTACAGGATTTAAATCTTTCTTATACATTCAAGCAAACACTGATTCGTAATATGGGCATTAATAATTTACGCATCTATCTGGCAGCTCGTAATTTATTTACTATTACTAATTGGGTAGGAGGTGATCCGGAAATACGTCAACGCTTTGAGCCTCTTTCCGCAACAGATACATATCCGTTGCAGAGATCTTTTTCTATAGGTGTTAATCTTTCATTCTAACAAATAAATAAAATGTGTTTTATGAAAATAAATAATTTGAATAAAATTACCTTTTGGGTATTGGCAACAGCAGGCCTTTTGGTTAGTTGCAATGATAATGACTTTTTGAGAGAAAAAACAGAATCTTCTTATACATATATGAATGCATTTAATGTTTCATCTCAGGTTAATGATTGTGTGACAGATTTATATCACCGGCACAAACAAATACTTATACCTAATAATAATGGCCGTTGGTTTATGGTAGGACAAGGCACTGATATTTGTGATTTTGGAAAATCGACAAATGGAGAAGGTTCTGCTGTATCTGTATTTAGTAATTGGAGTACGACATATGGAAAAACGGAAACGATTTATAACGAATTCTATTCTTTGATAGCTCGGGCCAATCTGGCTGTGTACGGTGCAGAGCAGGTTAGTTGGTCAGATCCTGCAGATAAGGAGTTTGCTGTTGCACAAGCTCGTTTTTTTAGGGGATATTCCTATATGAATCTGGCAGAACTGTTTGGAGGAGTCCCTGTTACGGATACTTTTTTTGAAGTCCCTAATTTTAATTTTCAGAGATCTTCACGTAAAGATACTTATCTATATGCTATTGATGAATTGGAGGCAGCTGCCTCTGCTTTACCGGAGCATCCGGAGGCAGGACGTGTTGGGAAAGGTGCTGCTTATCACTATTTATCCGAATGTTATTTGGCTTTAGCATATGATCAGGCTGGGGATGTCTCTTATCTGGACAAATCGATTGCTGCTGCGACAGAGGTAATGAAGCATCATTCTTTAATGAAAGAACGTTTTGGTACACGGGCAAATCCGATGTCTACGGATACGCATAATGGTGTTCCGGCCTATTATCCGGAAGGAGATGTTTTTTTTGATCTTTTCCAGAGAGGTAATTTAGATTATGAAGAAGGAAATTCAGAATCCTTATGGGTGGATCAGAATGATATTCGTTACCACGAAGAATATAATAAACAAAATGCTTGTTTGCAGTTTCCTCAGGCATTTGGTCCGGTCTTCCGAAATGTATATTGGCGCACGGAATTAGCTGAAGAGGGTGCCGGAGCCGGACCGTGGACCGGAGGAGGAATTGGAAATGATGCATTTAATTTGAATGGAAATATTTCTGCTTATGTCGGAGGACGTTCGCAAGGGCGCATTGAGCCAACCTATTTTGTCAAACATACGATTTGGGAGAATTGTGGCAATGATATTCGTAATTCTGAGACAAATATCAGAAGAAATTTTAAGGTGATGGACCCGAAACACTCTTTATATGGAACAATTATTAATGAAGACAATATCGCCCAATATGTTGCAGAAGTCACGATCCCAGCTTTTTATCCGATCCATACCAAGGTTATTCCAATTGATGATTGGGGTTATGATGGCTTGGAATCCGGGAAGAATAACCGTTCGCATACTTATGTTGATTTTTATTTTGCTCGTTTGGCTGAAACTTATTTGTTACGGGCGGAAGCTAAATTGCAGAAAGGAGATAGACAAGGCGCAGCGGATGATATCAATGAAGTGCGCGAACGTGCTCATGCACCTTTAATATCTGCAGCGGATGTGGATTTGGATTATATTTTGGATGAACGAGCACGTGAGTTGTATGGAGAAGAGCGTCGTTGGAATACGCTTTTGCGCATAGGTGGAAATGTGCCGAATGACCGTATTGTAAATAATGCACTTTGGATTGTCACTTATAAGGCATGGAGCGGTACTATCGGATCTGACTTTTTGTTGCCGATACCTCAATCTGTTATCGATAGTAATTTGGATGCGGTTTTGGAACAGAATCCAGGTTGGAAATAATTATTGTATAAAAGATTCAATAAGAGGATGTACCAAATATATATTATCGGAAGTAAATGGTACATCCTCTATTTTTATAATTATAGAATAAAGAAATGAAAGAACACGTTGTTTTTATAATAGTTTCCATATTGGGCTTATGGGGATTCTATCCTTTGCAGTCCCAGACAAGTTCACTTAATAAAGAGTCTTTTTTTTCTCCGGACTCAATTTATTATCCGGGAGTTTGGTGGTGGTGGTTACGTTGTCCGACTACGAAAGAAGCAATAACGCTTGATTTGGAAGAAATGAAGGCGAAGAAAATCCATAGTGTGCAATTATTGGATTTCGGAACCGGTGGAGGGAAGAAAAGAATGCCGGAGTATTTGGAACTGGCATCTCCGGAATGGAATGAACTTGTGCGGCATTCTATCCTTGAATGCAAACGTTTAGGATTGGAGTTTGGAGTATGTATCGCGACATCAGGCTGTGCGGCCCCTTGGGTAAAACCGGAAGATTCCCAACAGAAACTGGTCTATTCTATGGTAAAGATACAAGGGGGAAAATCTGTAAAAATGGAAATGCCTTATTCTGCTGATGTAAAGATGAATGCTGAGGGAATGCCTGTTTATTATCAGGATATTTCTTTGTTGGCTGTTCCTGATAACGAAAAGATATCGAAGTCAGAAGTAATCGATATCTCTGATTATATGACAGATAAGGGATTCGTTAACTGGAATGTCCCCGCAGGTAATTGGAAAATATTCCGTTTTGGTTTTACTCCGACATTTCGGGCAATGAACGAGTTCAAATATCTTGATCATTTAAGAACTGATATTTTTGATGAGTACTATCAGAAGTATATAGGACGTTTATTAAGTAGTATGCCGGTTGAAGAAAGATCTGCTGTAAAGTATATTGTTTCGGATAGTTGGGAAGCCGGTATTGCGGGATGGAATCTGAAATTTACGAAGGAATTTGTGAAAAGGAGAGGGTATGATCCGATTCCGTATCTACCGGTTTTTGCAAATGAGATTATAGAAAGTCAGGATGTTTCTCAACGGTTTATGAATGATTACAAACAAACGGTTTCCGACCTGATCGCAGAACATTATCATTACCAACAAGAAGTAGCTCACAAAAACGGATTATTGACGATGTGTGAGGCATCGGGTCCCCATCAGAAACAGTCGGATGCATTATTATGTCAGAAATATTCGGATGTTCCTATGGGGGAGTTTTGGGCTCGTTCCAAAACACATCGTACATCTTTAAAGCAGCGTTTTTTGACGAAAGAAGCTGTCTCTGCCGGCCATATTTATGGCAAAAATATTATTTCTGCGGAGTCTTTTACATCGGTCGGACCTCAATGGGAGGAAGATCCTTATTTTTTAAAACCGACTGCGGACCGTGCTTTTTGTGAAGGAATCAATAAATTGTATTTTCATACATATCCTCATTCTCCGTCTTTAACTGCGAAACCCGGTTTTGTCTATTACGCCGGGACCTATATAAACAGAAATACGACCTGGTGGAATTATTCTTTGGATTGGAATACTTATCTGGCTCGTAATCAATATATATTGCAGCAAGGGACTCCTGTTGTGGATGTTTGTATTTATTATGGTACCGGTATCGAAAAACGAATTCAATATAAACAAGATTCTGTTCTTATGAATCCTGGTTATCAATATGATTATGTTAATTCTGATGTCATATTAAATCAAATGTCGGTTCAAGACGGGAAAATATGCTTGCCGAACGGAATTTCATATGAATTATTGGTTTTACCAGAAGAGAGTAGGATTTCTATAGAGGTATTGGAGAAAATACGGGAAATGGTGTATGCCGGTGCTACAGTCGTTGGTCCCAGACCGGTTTGTTCTATTGGTTTATATAAAAGCACAGAAATAGATTACCAGATAAAAAGTATCACAAATTTATTGTGGGGAGAAGTTGATAAACCTGTAATAGATAGAACTGTTGGAAATGGAAAAATAATCTATGGGAAAAATATTGATCAGATTTTATCTGAAAAAAAGATAGAGCCGGATTTAAAAATAGAAAATAAAGATTCGAATTTCTCATTGGACTTTATCCATCGTCGAAAGATGGAGAGCGACATTTATTATTTGGCCAATTTGAAAGAAGAAATGGGTTGTGCAACTTTATCTTTCAGGACTTCTGGAAAAGTTCCTTATATTTGGAATCCAGTGGATGGTACGGTAATAGAGCAAAGAGTATATGTCGATAATGGGGAAAGGATTCATATACCCTGTTCATTTGATCCGTATGGATCTTATTTCATTGTTTTTGAAGAAAAGGAGAATGTGAAACCATCTATAGTTTCTGTGACAGGACCGGATGGCAGTAGAAGTTGTTTTTTTAAACAAGGTGGAAATTATCAATTGACTTATAGTAACGGTGGAAGTAAGAATATTACAATTGCTTCTACACGATATTTAACGATAAATACATCTTGGAATGTCTCTTTTTCTACGGAGATGGGAGGACCCGAATCTGTCGAATTTAAGAATTTGATATCTTGGCCCGAATCAGAAAATTCAGGTATAAAATATTATTCGGGAACAGCTTCTTATCAGAATACATTTATGATAGAAGATGAGGTTGACGGAGCAAAAGTCTTTCTTGATTTGGGAGAATTGTATAATGTGGCTGAAATTGTTCTTAATGGACATAATCTGGGAACTTGCTGGTTGAAACCATTTCAAAAGGAGGTTTCAGGGTATGTAAAACAAGGAAGAAACGAGATAGAAATCAAAGTAACTAATTTATGGCCTAATCGGTTAATTGGAGATCAGTTTCTCCCTGAGGCAGAAAGATATACCCAGACAAATATATCCAAGTACACGAGAGAAGATACATTGAGACCTTCTGGGCTATTGGGACCGGTGCGTTTGATGATTGTTCCGGACAGGGGGGAATTTTAGTTATTATTTTCTTTTCTAAATTGCAACCCCAGAAAAGACCTGTTTTTCCTGAGTAAGGGACAGGCCTCTTTTTTTATGGTCTTTCTTAAAATATCGTTGGAATATTTTTGTGCTTGGGATTAAATGAGTACTTTCGAGCTATGTATATAATTTTTTGAGAGTAATTAATGGAGTAATAATCTTATTTTTAATATTATAACTATGATGAGTGATGTAACTGTCCTTGAAAAAGAAGCGCCGACAACAGAAAAAAAATTATCTGATAGTATTGTGGAAAAATTCGCTTCTGTATTTCAATCCTGTAATATTGATATGAACTTGTTGGCGGAGAATAAAGTCTCACATTATCCAGCTTCCGATGTATTGTTGAAAAAAGCCCGCTTCCTGTATCGGAATCAGGAGATTGGATGGGTCGAGGCTTTGGCTGCTTTTCAAGAAAAACATGGAGATTGTTTGGCCCAGGATGGAAAGGATGCCGCTAAAGCTTTGGAGAAGGCCTTCGAAGTTTGCCGATGGATGGGAGAAGGATCGGACTATCTGCAGACGGTTTACCAGAAGAGGGCGGATGAAAAAAGAACCGAACTGTTTGCCAAAATGGATCGTCTTTCCTTGCAACTAAAAGCTTGCCGTTGCCTGTCGGATGGAAAGGCGAATGAATGTCTGAAAGCTGTTTTGCATAAGTTGGAACAGAGCGGTAATTTATGGCATGTGCATGATGAGATCCAAAAGATATATTATCTGCTGTCATACGATCTGACCGGTTTTTCCCAGAATCTTCCGGTACTGATCGATATCGTGTGCAGGCTGATTACCAATGGTCTGATGACAGAAGAGGAATGCGATGATTTTTCCGGCGTATTGAAACGGAAAGCGAAGGAGATGGATGATAAGGTATCTGAATATTGGTTCTCCGATGATTGGGACACGCTCCATCCTCTGATAACCGAGTCGGTCCGTTTACATACTTTTGTCTTCTTGATCTGCGGACAATGCCGGCAAAAGGAGGATGACCTTTCACTAATTGCTGCCCGTATATGCCGTTATCTTTCCCGTATACCGTCGCCGTATAGTGAACTGTTGAAAAATAAATCCTATACTTTGCTCACAGGTGAGAATACACTGGGTGACCGTATCCGGTGGGAGCATCTCCGGCATTTTGACGAGATAAAGATTCTGGAACGCCTCATCATGATACAGGCAGACGACAAGGCTTGTCTTTTCCCGGAAGATAGTAAAAAGTGGAGACAATGTCGGAATGAAAAAAATATGATTACGCTTGATAACGACGGATTTACGTTGAGTCCGCTGGTCGAACTGGAATGCAACTCATGGAAAGGACGTAAAGACCGGGCTGCTGTGTTGAACAACCGTCTATTTGTCGCCTCTTTTAGCCGGTTATCATTGAATTTTGATGCTTGCAAGAATATCCGTGACTTCCGTTCCTATTGGAATCTGGTCGCGGAAGATTATCCTTTGTCGCAACCCATGTCTTCTCCGGTTTTTGTGGATACCGTATCAGAGGAGAAAGAGATCGAGATTCCGGAGATCGAGATGGAGGCGGAAGAAGCCGAGACAGACTATTTCCTGCGTCCGGATCAACGGGTCAAGGTCCGGATCCTGCATATCGACAAGGAAGACATGTCTTTGAAGATGGAAATTATAGATGCCCCATATCGGGGAATGAAAGCCTGTCTGCCGTTCGCTTATATAAATTCATGCTATTATATCATTCCTGGCTTTATGGATATGTTTGCTGTCAACGAAATATTCCGTGCGAAAGTAAAGAGCGTGGAAGGAAGTGAAATCAAGCTTTCCCTGATACAGGATTTCAATGAGTATATGTATCCGGATTGTGTCAGGAAAAAAAATCTGATAGGCAAAGTGATCGATATAGCAGAAGGCAAAGTCTGGTGGTTGCTTTCTACCGGCACGACGGCGACAACAGCCAATTCACATAAGAAATATAAGGCCGGTAACTTCTATAAGGTGGAATATGGAGGTTTATCGACGGATAAATTGAAGAATACGATCAAAGTGTTGTCTCATATTCCCTGTCCGGACGAAAAAAGCTTTTACAATAATGTATTGGAAAATTTGCGCAGTTTCTTTTTCTTTATGACAAAAGAAGTCTTGAAAGTCAATAAAGAGCAGGAAGAATTACAACGTTTGAAAGAAAAAAACAATCCTTTCTTTGTCGCTTTTCAAAGTCTGAACCTTGAAATTCCGGAAAGCGCTCCTGACGAATCGGTCCGGACTGATGAAATGCCTGAAAGTGAGAATGAGAATAAGACGGTAACTCCCGATATATATGATGAACCGGATAGGATAACGGTAAGCCAGTTGAAGGAACTTATTTATTGTGTAGATGCGTTGATAAGCGATGATGAAGATATATGTGGACGTTTCAATGCTTATAATGCCCTGATATTTCTGTGCCGTTTTGTGGGGAACAGAGAATTGGCTGATTATTACGGCCTTTGTTCCGACTATATATATTGGGTCAATTCTCTGGACTCCGAATTGTTGAAAAACAGGGGAGGAGTTGAATGCCGGCAAACTTTTAAGGGGTTATCGGACCGTATGGGAGCGTTGGATATGGATCGGTACAGCCTGCGTTTGCGTAATAACAAACAGGTTATACGGTTGTTACAGACTTGGTTCGACTCCCGTTCCTTGACTTCCGTCCAGTCCGATTTGCAATCGTTTATGCAAAATCAAAACCGTACGGTAGCCGAGTTGGCACGCTATTTTAATATCATGTCCTATCTGAAAGAAAAGGATTGTGAGCTGCAGGAACTGATTTGCGGGAATATTAATGCTTTGCTTGGTTGTAAAGTCCGGGAGAAAAATCCTAAAGTCTACATTCCTGTATTTTTCGGCCATGAAGGAGTCGAAAAAGAATTCAAGACATCTGCATTTATCCATGCCGACAAAAACGCGACTGAAGAACAGAGCCTTGTCCTGGCTCGTGTGATTGCTTCGTTCATGAACACGGAAGGGGGAACGCTTTATATCGGAGTCAATGATAAGGGATATCTGACCGGACTGGACCAGGAGCTGAGGTTTGCCCATAATGACAGCGATGTTTACCTCCGTTCTGTCAATCAGAATGTGATCAGGCTATTAGGGAAAAAAGAAGATCGGGATCGTTATCAGGCGTACATACGTTGCCGTTTGTATGAATATGAAGACGGACGTCTGGTTTTGGCGTTTCGAGTAGCGCCTATCAATGAAGTGGTAGAGGTGAAAGGTGAAGTATATACGCGTTCAGCCAGTTCCAATCTGATCAAACCGGTTGGCAATGTGGCGGATTTTATCAAGTTGCGCCATCGGCAAAAGCTGGATTCTGTTCCTAAGATGCCGGAGTTTCCTGCGTATTTTAGTGCGGAACGGAATGAATATATTTTTGATAAACGTTCTGTGGTCCCTGAAATGACAGCGGTTCAAGAGGTGGAAGCGGTTGCTCCGGTTTTGTCCGTAAACGAAGAAAATGTCCAGGAAAAGGCTTTGCGCACTAAAAATGCAAACACTCAAATTAATTTAGGAATCCGGACATCAGCTCTGCGTTGCAATCCTTTGCAAAAGAAGCATGACCTGGGATACACGCCCAACCATGTCTTTGTCTCCTTGTTTAAAAATGGCAAAATAGCCTGTTCCGTAAGTCCCAAGATCGGAAAGTGGGGAGGAGAAGGGGGAAGTGTTATTTTCTCTTATAATCCGGAAGACAAGGAAGATTTGCTGGTTACGGTTTTTAAGAATGGCGAAGTTGGCCTGTCCAATCTGAAAAAGGGAATGTCACAACCGAATACGCTTTTTGCTTTTGCCGGTTCGATCGATGATATCCTGTTTATTTCTCCGGCTCGCAATACGGATTTTCTGCTATTGATTTCGGATAAGGACGGTGAAAAGCGTTACCGCATTGTCCCACTCGATACGCTTGAGAAATCAATGTCCATACAACCCAAGAACAATCTTGTCCTTGTACCGGAAAAAGGCATTTTTGTTTTTGCCGAGATCTTGATACCGGAACTGGTGAACAGCCTTGACGATGAGAAAGCATATCAGGACACTTTCGATCAGTATTGTGCCGGACGTCTTTGGGAGCATAATTCCTATATCAAGAATGTAGACAAGATAAGCGCTTTGTGCAATGTCCCCTTTTAACTTGTTTCTTTTCTGAATTGCAACCCTAAAAACACCCCTCCCGGCAGCAATATGATCCCGGCTGAAACGAGCAGGGCTATCCGGAGGGAATACATGTCATTCAGCCAACCGATAAAGGGGGCGATAGCGGCGAACATCAGGCGGATAATGAAGTTGCGGATGGAAAGCACTGTCGCCCTCATGTCGGAAAAGGTCATCTGGTTGATGTAGCCTTTGAGGATAGGGGTGGCAAAACCGCGGAAAATATAAAAGACAAGCAGGATGGCAAGGCCGGCATAGGTAAGGTTGAAAGCGAGCGCGACATATCCGCCGACGATCACCGCGAGGATAAGGATTCCCATCTTACGCGGGCCGAAATAGCTGTCCACACGGTCTGACCAGAGAGCCGCAAAACCGACGGTCAGATTCAATACGGTCCAGATGATGCCATACCAGGACACAGGAGTTTTCAGATACATCAGCACCGGCTGCACAAACCAGGCCATCGTGAGGGTTGCCGCCCCGATGATCCCGGAAAACATGATGTTATAGCAAAGTTTTTTGTTGGTGACTAATGAATATTTGATGATTCGCACGATCTCATCGACCGGATTCTGTATCTTGTTGGAACGGTTGACCTCCTTCAGCGCGAATGCCGCCGGGATGCCGGTAAAAGCGATGATTGCCTGGCCATAAAAAGGCAGACGAAGGGAATAAGCCGCCAATAAACCGCCGAATATGCCCGCCAGCGCTTCGGCGAAATTACCGATCATCGTGATCCGTCCCTCGTATCGTAAGTATAAATTTTCTTTTTTGTATTGGACGGTAGTGTCGTATAATAGTGCGGAATCCGCCCCGTTCACCAGCGTTTGTCCTGTGCCCAACAAGATTTCGGCGAAAAGAAAAGCCGTGAATGTCGAGGTGAACGAATAGCACAGATATCCGAAGAAGAAAAGGATACATCCCAATATCAGACATTTGCGGCGCCCCCAGACATCAGCCAGATAACCCGAAGGAATTTCCAAAGCCACTGCCGCCACCGAATAAACGCTTTTCAGGATGAAAACATCCTGTAGTCCCAGTCCGTGCTTTTCATAGAACAGCACGATGATCGGCATGACTAAAGTGAACCATTTGGACAGTTTGATCAGATAGAGAGCAAGTATATTTCGTTTCATGGTGCAAAAATACAAAATATATGAGAGAGTGGACTAAACTCTGGCCGGGGTTGTTGTTATTGTCTAATTTTCAAAAATACCCGTTGGTTTAAATCGAAACGGTACTGCATGAAAATTGGATTACTAACCCATATTTTTGAAATTTCCCTTGCGGATAATATTTATTAATAATCTTATACATCGTATAACACTGATTATCAATGGTGCTTAAAAATGCTCATTTTAGAGGGGTTATTGTATTTCCGTTAGTCGGTTAATCTATTTTCTTCATACAACAAAGATATAAATTAACCTCAGCTTTTTTCTTTACGCAAACTTAGAGTTGATTTTTTATTGTAATCGAGTAGTGTTGACTCCGGTTCCAGAAGTGTTATTTGTATGCTGTCTGATCTTTCGTGTACTGTCCAATATTTATACATCGATGTCCAATAATTAGACACTCTGATGGTTTGCCTTAATGTGTATTTGTTTGATTATTATGTTTTTAGTCCGTTTGGCATGCTTTTTGAACATATCTCATTATAATAATGTATAGTCAAATCAAAAAAAACTACAGATATGAGAAACTTGACAATAGCTGTCCGCTCGCTTTTTAGAAAAGGAAGACACAATGGAATTAAGATTTTATCATTGGGAGTTGGCCTTGCCATGGGGTTGGTGTTGATTGCCAAGGTTTGTTTCGAATTGTCTTATGACGATTTTTATCCGGATGGAGACCGTATTTATCAGATACGGGAAAATATGGAATTGGGTGAAAAGAAACTTGAAGATGGGGATCATGTCAGTGGTGGTATAGCACCGGGTATGAAAGCAGAGGTTCCGGGAGTTGTTGCTGCCACTCGCGGTCAACAATTGGGGGGATGTGTGTTTTTTACGTCGGACAAGAATCGGTATGAAGGTGACTTTATTATGGCGGACGAATGCTTTTTCGATGTTTTGCCGCGTAAGGTGTTGGTTGGAAATGCAAAGGAAATACTTTCGAGACCTTCATACGCACTTGTCTCCGAAAGTATGGCTGAGAAGATCGGTCAGGGCAAGGATGTTGTCGGGATGACATTTGAAATTATCAATTTCCCCGGGAAGAAAATAAATATCGGAGGTGTATTTGAAGATGTTCCTGAAAATTCGCACTTGAAATATGATGTGATGCTTTCGCTTTGCTCCAATAAAGAAGTTAGGGGATGGAGCAATGAAGAGGGGTGGTTTGGTGCTGATAGTTATAAGGCTTATGTTAAAGTGCAACCCGGATTGGAGCAAGCCAGCCTTGAATCTGAAATGGCAAAAATGCTGGACAGGCATGTCCCTTCTGAAAAATTGGAGGAAATGGGGCTTGAATATAGTTTGACGCTGAAACCCTTGAAAGAAGTTTATGCTACTTCTTCTGCGGTGAAAGGAATGGCTGTGATGCTGTTGTTGATCGCGTTTGCCATACTGTTTGCCGCTTTGATGAATTATATACTGTTGGTGATTTCATCGTTGGTGACACGTTCGAAAGATGTTGCTGTTCATAAATGCTACGGCGCTTCCACTTGGAATATTTCGGATATGATTTTCTCTGAAGCATTTCTGAATCTTATGGTATCCCTGATTGTTTCCGCCCTTTTGATCCTTTCTTTTCGCGGGATGGTCGAAGAACTGTTGGGAGCTTCATTGGGAGGATTGTTCACGATTCAAACCGTTTTACTTTTGGCGGGTGTTTGTGTACTGGTATTTTTGTTTGCAGGCTTGCTTCCTTCCCAGCTTTTTTCGCGGATACCGGTTGCTGCCGCTTTCCGTTCTTATAGAGAATCGCGACGGATTTGGAAGAAGGTGTTATTGTTCATCCAGTTTATTGCAGTCGGCTTTTTGGTAACCTTGTTACTGATTATCGGTTTGCAGTATCACCGGATGGTAACGGATGATCCGGGTTATTCGTATGACCGGGTTATCTATTCAAGCATTCCGGGCGTGAACAGCACTGCAATACAGACAGTAATGGATGAATTGGCTAAATTGCCGGAAGTGAAGTCCGTCGCAGCTTCTAACAGGTTACCGATCGAGTCTGGTAACGGCAATATGATTTTTCGTCAAGGAGGGGATGATGCCATCTTGCATATTTCGGATATGGGATATGTAAATGCTGATTATATTCCTTTAATGAACATTAAAGTTATTGAAGGAAAAGCCTTTGACCGTTCGTATTCGGATTCGGCACGTGTGGCTATGGTTAGCCGGACAACGGCGGAAAAACTCGCGCTTATATTGGATTGGAAAGAGGGGGTTGTCGGGAAAAAGATATACCTGAGCGGGCATGGGATGCCGAACGATTTTGAGATTCTTGGAGTGTATGATGATATTCGTGTCGGTGCCATCAGTTCGGAAATTATGTCTCCGACAGTCCTGTTTTATTCAAGTCAACCGGGGCGCATGGTCTCTGTCAAATTACATAAAGAACTGACAGTCGAAAATATGAAACTTGTCGAGAATACCCTGAAAAATCTTCTTCCCGATAAAGACATAACCATAGCGTCGTATGATGTAAGTATAAAGAATCTGTATTCCGAGTCCCGTCTGTTCCGTAATTCCATCATGTTGGGAGGTATTGTAACATTCCTGATCACCCTGATCGGATTGATCGGTTATATTTCGGACGAGACGAATCGCCGCAGCAAAGAGATAGCGATCCGGAAGATAAACGGGGCGACAGTCGGTAATATCTTGGTGATAATCTCGAAAGATGTGCTCTATATGGCTGTTCCGGCTGTGATATTCGGGGTGATCGGTTCGTATATAATGGGAGAAAATTGGTTGCAGCAGTTCTCTGAAAAGATACCGTTGAGCGTGTTTATCTTTGTTGGCAGCGCATTGGCGATCTGGCTGTTGGTGTTGGCAACGGTCGTACTGCGCACCTGGGAGATTGCCAATGATAATCCGGTTAACAGCCTGAAATCCGAATAAAATTTCAAGTGTCTAATTATTGTACACCATTGTCAAATAATTGGACACTTTTAAAAAGTGACGGTGTCTTTATCTGTTTGTATTATAGATTGTTGATCCTTTTGGCACGCTTTTTGAACTTTAATGGGCAGAATATAATAAATACACGATATGAAAAATTTGAACATAGCATTACGTTCGCTTTTTAAGAAAGGCAGAAGTAACGGGATAAAGATCTTATCCCTGGGAGTCGGATTGGCGATGGGACTTGTCCTGATATCGAAAGTTTGTTTTGAACGTTCGTTTGATAAGTTTTATCCGGACAGCGACCGCATTTACCGGTTGCACGAAAACATTATCCGGGATGGTGAATATAAGTCTTACGGACAGGTGAGCGGAGGTGTGGCCACAGCCATGCAGGTCGAGATACCGGAGGTTGAAAAAGCAACCCGTCTGACTTATATCGGGGGAGACAAGGAATTGTTTAAGACAAAGGATGGAAACCGTTACTCCGCCCGCTATGTCATGATGGGCGATACGAATGTTTTCGACCTGTTGCCGCGTCCTATCCTGATCGGTGATCCGAAAGAGACTTTGTCCCGTCCGGGATACGTCATGATCTCGAATCGCATCGCCAAACTGTTGGGAGGTGCCGAACAGGCTCTGAACAAGGAATTCGAATTTGAATCCAGTCCGGGACAAACCTATACGATAGGCGGCGTATTTGAAGATGTACCTGAAAATTCCCACTTGCGTTTTGAGATTGTCGCATCTTTGGAAGGCATGAGCAAATGGAGCCGCGAAAACTGGCTGGGGAATGACCGCTATCTGGGGTATGTAAAACTTTATCCCGGCACTGATCCGGAAAGCCTGACGACTGCCATTCGCGAAATGCAGGGACGGCATTGCGATCTGGAAGAGGTGAAAAAAGCGGGGATCGATTTGACTTATAGCTTGGTTCCATTGATGGACATGCACAGTAACAGCGACGAGGTGAAGAGCATGAATTCCCTGTTGGGCTTCCTGGCTTTTGTACTCATTTTTACGGCTGCGATGAATTATGTGCTTATCGTGATTTCCACGCTGATCAACCGGACCAAAGAGGTGGCTGTCCATAAATGTTACGGGGCTTCGGATAAGAACCTGTTCGGCATGATCATGTCGGAGACGTGTTTGCACATGCTGATTTCTTTGCTGCTTGCCGCTTTTCTGATCGTTTTGTTCCGTACGAAAACGGAAGAACTGTTAGGGGCTACGTTGGGGGCATTGTTCTCGACACAGACCATTGTGATACTGATAGGAGTCTGCATCGTGATCTTTTTCATTACCGGCTTGATCCCGACCTATATGTTCCTGCGCATTCCGGTGGCTGCCGCATTCCGCAATTTTAAGGAATCCCGCAGGTACTGGAAACTTTGCCTGCTGTTCATACAGTTTTTGGCGACAGCCTATCTGGTGGCGTTATTGTCGGTGATCAATAAGCAATATGACTATATGGTGAATGTCGATCCCGGATATGCCTATGAGAAACTGGCTTATTGCTCGACACTGGGAGTGGAAGAATCTGTCCGTAATACGGCCATCGAGGAATTGCGCAAGATACCCGAAGTTGACAAAGTTTCTGCCTGCTATGACCTGCCGATTTCAGGGATGTCGGGAAATAATGTTTCACTTCCCGGAGATGACCGCGAACTGTTCAACATTGCTGATATGTATTGGGTAAAGGATGATTTCTTTTCCCTGATGGAGATTCCGGTTATCGAAGGAGAGGTGTTCCGTTCTGACGGGTCGGCTTCGAACAAGGTGATGGTCAGCCGTTCTTTTGTCGAAAAGATGGAACAGGTGGCTGGCTGGACCGGGAGTGCGATTGGCAAGAACGTTATAATTACGGAACATAGCCATAATGGAGAACCGTTTACCATCTGCGGTGTGTATGACGATGTTTGTATCGGCAGTACCGGTAATCCGGATACACGCCCGACCGTCCTGTTCTATGATAAGTATGCACCGATGATCCTGATCAAATTCCATGAGATGTCTCCGGAGAATATAAAAAAGGTACAAAAGGTGCTGGAAGATATGATGCCCGACCGAAATGTTACGGTGACGGCTTATTATATGGATATGATAGACCTGTATAAGGATTCCCGCACGTTCCGCGACTCGGTTATGATCGGGGGTATCGTGACGTTGATTATCGCTTTGATCGGCCTGTTAGGATATACCAGCGACGAAACGAACCGCCGTGGACGCGAAATTGCGATTCGTAAAGTGAATGGGGCGACGGCATGGGATATTTTGAAGATGATTTCGAAAGACATTTCCTATATTGCGATTCCCGCCATCGTGATCGGCATGACGGTCGCCTACTATTCCGGTACGGGATGGTTGGAGAAATTTACGGAAAAGGCGCCTATCGGATTCTTCATCTTCCTGGCCGGAGCGATGATGGTCTATGTGTTGATCGTCGCTTGTATCCTGTACCGTGCATGGGCCGTGTCGAATGCTAATCCGGTCGAGAGCTTGAAGTCGGAATAGATATTCGGCGGGATGTTAGGATTGCCGGATCGGGGTGTCTTTATATCATAGATAATATATTCAGTTATGAAACAACTATTTTATACAATCAGCTATTTGAAGAACGCGTGGGGGAATAATCTGATCAAGGTTTTCACCCTGACGTTGGGGTTGGCGATCGGTTTGATCCTGTTTGCCCGTATCGCGTTCGATGTGAGTTATGATAAGTTCCTGCCGGATGTGGAGAACATTTATCAGGTGCAAATGATCTATACGACCGGGGTAGGGACCGAGACCTCCCATTCGACCGAGCAAAGCTATTCGTTCCAGCCGATAGCTCCGACCATGCCGCTCGAAATACCGGGCGTGGTGGCCGGGACCAGCACGACCGGAAACGGGGAACGGGTGATATTCGAAGAGGAAAACCGCTATGCGGTCCGGGGCATTATGGCCGATACGATGTTCTTCAAGACTTTGCCGCTCAAAATCCTTTCGGGTGACGAGATGGGATTGAAGACTGGCGGTAACGTGTTTCTCTCCGAGTCGCTTTCACGTCGTATTTTCAAAGGTGAAGACCCGATCGGAAAGATACTTTTCGGTGACAAAAGGCACCGGTCGGTTCTAACGGTGGTCGGGACGTTCGAGGATGTGCCCGAAAACTCGCATCTCGATTTCGATATCATCTATTCGATAGCCGACAACAGCCGCAACAGTTGGGACGGGGGAGACGGCTATGTCGGATATGTCCGCCTGCAAGCGAACGCCGACCTGAAGGAGATCAATGAAAAAGCGATTCCCGCCATGTTGGAACGGCACATGGACCGTGAGTCCATGAAGAAAAACGGGTATATGTTCGATTGTTATCTGAAGCCGGTCACGACGCTGCATACGGACAATAAGGAAACGAAACTGACGCTGCTCGTCCTGTCCATTTTGGCGACATTGATCTTGGTGTCCGTTTCATTGAACTATGTGATGATGTCCATTTCCTCCCTGGCCACCCGCTCCCGTACGATGGCGATCTATAAAAGCAACGGGGCCAGTTCGGGCAATATCTTCATGATGAATTTGTCCGAGACGGTGATCCTGATCCTGGTTTCGCTGGTTTGTACGGTGTTGCTGATCCTGGCCGGAGAGGATTGGATTACGGAGTTGACAGGAGTGACGCTCGGTTCGCTTTTTGCCGGACGCCAGTTGCTGCTGTCACTGGGACTGGTCCTGTTGGTGGTGTTGCTTTCGGGCGTTGTGCCGGCTCGTATTTTCTCGGCTATCCCCGTGACACAGGCGTTCCGTTTCTATAACTATAGCAAGCGGGGTTGGAAGCAGGGTTTGCTGGGTGTCCAGATAGCGTGTGCCGCTTTCATGTTGATGTTCTTGGCGATTATCCTGATGCAGTATGACCGGATTTTGGACAAGGACATGGGCTATCAGCCGGACAATCTGGTGTTTTGCAATCTCGACAGCATACCGGCTGCCCGGCAGGAGATGGTAAGGACGGAGTTGATGCGTTCTCCGGAGATCGAGAATATCACGTATTCCGGACAGTTGGTCTGCAACTTTTTCAGCGGTACGCCTCTTATCGATCCGGAGACACAGGAGGCATTGACCACTTTGCGCTTTGAGTTTGCCGACTCCTGCTATGTCAAAACATTAGGCTTGACTATCATGCAGGGCGGGAATATCCCGACACGTCTTGGCGGAGATCCGATTCCGGCTTTGGTCAACAAACGTTTCCTGGAAGTCCTGCGCTGGGAAGGCAATCCGGTCGGCAAGGTCTACAAATGCAAAGGGCTGTTTGATGTCGTGATATCGGGTGTGTTGGACGATTTTATCGTCGGCTCGGCCTTTACCCCGCAGACCCCGGTCGTGATCGTCGGGTTGGGTGGCTGGAACTCTTTCTATATGAACATCCGCCTTCGCGAGATGTCTCCCGAATCTTTCACGATGTTGGAAAACCGCCTGCGCGAGTTGCTGCCGGACCAGGATATCGTGCTGACTACCTATCGCGACAAGCTGCATGAGTCGTATCGCGACACCGAGCGTTTCCGCAATTCGGTAGCAGTGGCGGCCGTTTTCATGTTGCTGATTACGCTGATGGGGCTTGTCGGCTATGTCTCGGACGAGATACGCAGGCGCAGCAAGGAGATCGCGATCCGCAAGGTGAACGGGGCGACGGCGGGCGATGTGCTGAAGTTGTTGTTGCACAATATCCTCATGATCGGTCTGCCGGCTGTCATGATCGGTTTGGCCGGCACGTATCTGGCAGGCGGCAAGTGGCTGGAGAATTTCCCCGAAAAGATATCGTTGAACGTCTTCATCTTTATCCTGGGCGGTTTGGCGTTGCTGGCCGTGATCGGATTCTGCGTCGTGCTCCGTTCCTGGTATGTGGCGAACGAGAATCCGGTGAAAAGCATAAAATCGGAATAAGCCGGGACCTTGTTTGCCCGGCAGGTGAATCGGAAGTACCCGGTAGGTGAATCGAAATGCCTTCCGGGTATTTTTTTTCAATCCTCATGTTACGTTTGTCCGGGTGGCGTGTCTTTTTAATAGAATGGAACAAGAACAGTTTAAAATAGAAGTCGTACCGCTCAGGGGGAAGTTGTCGGGATGCGCCCGCCGCTTGCTGGATGACCCGCAGGAGGTGGAGGATGTCGTGCAGGAGGTTTTCCTGAAGATGTGGTATATCCGCGATGAACTCGAACGCTACGACAGCGTGGAGGCGCTTGCCGTGCAGATCACGAAACATCTTTGCCTGAACCGTCTCCGGGCGTTCCAGTACAGGCCGGAAAAGTTGTCCGGCTCGGCGATGCTTGCGGCAGACGGTGATCCGTATGTCGCGTTGGAGCAGAAAGACAGTGTCAGCCAGGTGATGCAAATCATGGAGCAGCTTCCCGGCCTCCAGCAGACGATACTTCGGATGAAGCATGTCGACGGCTTCGAAGTAAAGGAGATTGCCGAATTGACCGGCAGTACGCCCGAAGCTGTCCGGATGAACCTCTCGCGTGCACGTAAAAAAGTTAGGGATCTATTCTTACAAATGTAACAAGATGAAAGCAGACGAATATACCAATATCGAGAACCTGTTGGAACGTTTCTTCGAAGGGGAAACCACCAACGCCGAGGAGCAGGAGCTATATGCCTTCTTCGCCCGCCCGGATTTGTCGGAGCATTTGAAAACCTACCGTCCGGTATTCGGTTTTTTTGAAACCGGGATCGTCCGGGAGGTGGAAGAGGGGCGGAACCCTCCGAAACCGGTCCGCAAAGTCCCTTTTTTTAAGAGGTGGATAGGGATAGGAGGAGCGGTGGCCGCTTCTTTGTTGCTGTTCTTATTCTTGAACAAGGAAGACGGCGGCAAGGAAGAGGAGTTCAACCCCTATGCCGGCAGC
Organism: Parabacteroides sp.; assembly: GCF_977054455.1. Lineage (NCBI taxonomy): Bacteria > Pseudomonadati > Bacteroidota > Bacteroidia > Bacteroidales > Tannerellaceae > Parabacteroides > Parabacteroides sp. Next base: position 38,615 of record NZ_CDRTCT010000033.1, read on the forward strand.
TACATCATCAGGGGCGGAGTGAAGACGGAGATACCCGAAGCGGTGGCGCGGGAACTGGACGAGGTGATCCGGCAGGCGGAAAAGAAACAGTACGAGAAGGAACGGCTGGCGCTGCGTTCTTTGCGGCAGTACGAGAAAACAATGGATAATATCCAAACGAAAGAGGACGAGGTCGAACGGTTCGAATCGGATGTGGAGAGATTGGAAAGGAAATATAAAGACAAATAGTGAAAAAGTATGAAAACAAGAAATCTTATTTTGACAGCCGCCCTGTTGGTGACGGGGAGCTGGGCCGGCGATCTGCTGGCGCAGGCGAATTTGAATGCATTGATGAAAAAATGCGAGTCGATGGAAAAGGTGAGTGTCGACGTGATCTACGACAAGGACCGGAAAACAAAAAAACCGGTGAAGGAAGTGACCACGATCACATTCTCGAAAAAGGACAATCCGAAATTGCTGGACGAGTTTCTCAACGCCTTCAGGAAGGACAAGGAAGCCGCCTATAAGGTGATCGAATCGAAAACCGACGGCAAGGTCATGCCCTCTTTCTACCGCTTTGCAGTCGGAACTTCGGACATCTCTTTTTCGTTGGATGATTTGGACAAAAAGTTCAAAGGGAACGAATATCTGCTGCGGAACGGAGAAATACAGGTGACGAAGATCGAACGTTTCGACTTCAAAGAGGAGAGCGAATGGGGATAAATTTCTTCGCGGTTGCTTCCTGCGAGTGTCCAATATCTTTACACCACTGTCCAAAAATTAGACACTCGCGGAAAATATCGAAATAGTTAGGATGCTGTAAATAAATAATTTATGTACTTTGGCACGCTGTTTGCCTATAAGTAGGCAAGAAAAGAAGCAATATCAATAAAAACAGATACAGTCATGATTAAAATTGAAGGATTAAGTAAGTTTTTCCGTACGGAAGAGGTAGAAACGATTGCATTGAACGGCGTGTCGATGGAAGTGAAGGACGGTGAGTTTGTGGCTATCATGGGCCCTTCCGGTTGTGGCAAGTCCACTTTGCTGAATATCTTGGGTTTGCTGGACAACCCGACATCGGGCGACTATTACCTGGCAGACAAGGAAGTCGGCCACCTGAAAGAAAAAGAACGTACGCAGGTACGTAAAGGAAATATCGGTTTCGTGTTCCAGAGTTTCAACCTGATCGACGAACTGAATGTATTTGAGAACGTGGAGTTGCCGCTTACCTACCTCAAGGTGAAGGCAAGCGAACGCAAACAGATGGTCAACGACATCCTGAAACGCATGAACATCAGCCACCGCGCCAGCCACTTCCCGCAGCAGCTCTCCGGAGGACAGCAACAGCGTGTCGCCATCGCCCGCGCCGTCGTTTCGAACCCGAAGATCATCCTCGCCGATGAGCCGACCGGTAATCTGGACTCCAAGAACGGCGCCGAAGTGATGCAGCTCCTGACCGAACTGAACAAAGAAGGGACCACCATTGTTATGGTAACACACTCCAAACACGACGCGAGCTTCGCCCACCGGGTGATCAACCTGTTCGACGGCAGCATCGTATCGTCCGTAAGTGAATTCATTTAATTTTTGTAAGTAACACATAGACACATTCAATTGTTTTTTGCGGATATATCCGGCTTGGGAAAGTCGGATATGTCCTTTTCTGAGATATGGATATGGAGTGATGAATTATAAATGGAATACACTATGAACAATCTGTTAAATATAAAATCTTTCCTGAAGTTCCTGAGCAGGAACAAAGGATATACGGCGATCGACGTCTTCGGGCTGTCCGTTTCGCTGATGTTCGTGATCCTGATCGCGGTGTATGTGGAACGGGAGTTGAACATCGACAAACAGCAGACGAATTACGAGCGGATCGTCACCGTCGGCAATGAAATATTCCTGGAATCGGCCGTTCCCGTCCCTTATTGGTTGGAGGAACGGTATCCGGAGATCGAGAAAGTCTGCCCGGTCGTCATAGACCAGGGGAAGAATAAACAAATTCTTTATGGAGACAAGAAGTTGACGGGCGATATCGTGTATGCGGATTCGACGTTCTTCGACCTCTTTTCGTTCAAGGTGCTCGATGGTGACCGCGACCGGCTTTTGGATGATCCCTACAGCGCGGTTGTTTCGGAAAGCTTTGCCCGGAAGGCCTTCGGTACCGACACTCCGATCGGGAAGACCTTGCATATCAACGATTCGACCAATGTCACGGTGACCGGCATCATGGAAGACATCAACCGTTCGGTGATTCCGAGCACGGACCTGTTAGTGCGTATTGAGCGGGTGTCGGAGTTCAACCAGTCGTTGTCGAAGACGAATCCGGGCAACGCCGGCTCGTGCGTCTCGTTCCTGTTGCTGAAGCCGGGGATGGACTTGAAGGCCCGGACAGACGAAATAATGAGCTTTTTCAAGGAGCGGTATTGGCTTTACAAGATGGAATTTGCAAAGGAGGTGCGCGTCGTCCCGCTTTCGGAGATCTATTTCGGAAACACGGAGTCGCACAGCTTGAACCAGGGCGACAGGCGCTTTTCATTGGTCCTGATGTCCGTCGGCATCCTGATCCTGATTTTCGCGATCATCAACTATATCAACCTGACGGTGGCACAGGCCGGGCAGCGGGCGAAGGAGATGGCGACCCGCCGCCTCTTGGGTTCTTCGCGTGTGGAACTGTTCCTGCGGTTGATGCTGGAGGCCACCTTCCTGACAGTCGTTTCGTTTGCCATCGGGCTGTTGCTCGCCAAGGCGGCGCTGCCGTTTGCCAATGACCTGCTGCAGGTGCGGCTGACGTTCGACGTGTTGGCGACGCCGCTCTGGATGGGGGCGATCCTCCTGTTTATCGTGCTGACGGGCGCCTTGTCGGGATTGCTTCCGGCCGTGATGATCTCGTCGGCCAAGCCGATCGACGTGGTGCGCGGGACGTTCCGCCGGCAGACGAAGATGGTGTTCAGCAAGTTCTTCATCACGTTCCAGAATGTGATCACGATCGCCATGATCACCGCTTCGCTGACGATGTACCTCCAGATCGACCATCTGATCCATGCACCGTTGGGCTACAACACGACGAACATCATCGAATCGGAAAACTCTTTCCGTACGGAGAGCGAGATGGAACGGGCGGAAGATCTGTTGCGCCAGCTTCCGATGGTCAAAGCTGTCGGCCACAGCAACGGGACGCCTTCGAGCGGGACGAACAACCTGAGCGGGATATACGAAGGCAAATCGCTCAGTTTCCAGCAAGTGCAGGTCGACAGCGCCGCTTTCCACATCTTCGGTTTCGAGATCAAGTCGGACAACCGGTTGGCCGATGCCGACGGAGGCTGGTACCTGAACGAACTGGCCTTTAAGCAGATGGAATTGCCGGAAGATGCTCCTTCTTTCAAGATGAACGAAGATATGAAGCCTATCTTAGGGGTGATCCGTGATTTCCAGTTGAGAGACATCACGCAGGAAAATTCGCCGGTGATGTTCCGTTTCCGGAAGACGGAGTCGGGCTGGTGGCCGTGGAGCTACGTGATCGAGGTGCAGGGCGATCCGATGAAGGCGTACGAGTCGGTGCGCAAGGTCTTCGAGGAGGTGGCGGGCGTTCCTTTCGAAGGGCAGTTTATCGACCAAGGCATCCAGGAGCATTTCGAGTCGCAGATCCGTCTGACCAAGATCGTGGTGATCTTCGCCTGCATTGCGATCCTGATCTCGCTGTTGGGGCTGTTGGCGATGTCGACCTATTTCATCCAGCAACGCTCGCAGGAGGTGGCGATCCGCAAGGTGTTCGGTTCGGACAACCGCGGGATCCTGGTACGCCTCGTCGGCACCTTCCTGACGTATGTCGGGATCGCGTTCGTGATCGCGACGCCGCTGAGCTGGTATTTCATGCGGCAATGGCTGGCGGACTACAGCTACCGGATCACGCTCACGCCGCTGATCTTCATCGCCGCCGGATTGTTCTGCCTCATCATTTCCTTCCTGGCGGTATTCTTCCAGAGCTGGCATGCGGCAAATGAGAATCCGGTGAACAGCGTGAAGAACAATTGAAAAATCGGGAGGACAGGGGGCGGTGGTGCGGAACTGTCAAAATCTTGGACACACCTGTCTATAATTTTGACAGACGTAGAATGAAACTGTTTTGGTATAATATTGTTGTTCAGTTGTTTAGGTTTAATGGCATAATTTTTGCATAGTATTAGGCAAATAAAAACAAATACAATCAGTGATGAAAACACTTATGCGTAATTTCATGAGCATTATCAGACGATTTCAGATAGCTACGTTATTGAATGTTGCCGGACTTTCCGTTGCCTTTGCCGCTTTTCTGGTGATTATGATGCAGATCGAATATGAGCGCAACTTCGACCGTTGCCATCCGACGGCCGACCGGATTGTCCGCCTGGACAGGCTGCAGATGGAGGAGGATATGTTTGCCCCTATTCTGCCCCGTGCCTTTGCGGATGCCGTCTACCGATCGTCGCCCCATATCGAGGCGGCCACGCTGCTGACCATCGATTACCGTAGGCAATACATGACCGTCGGGGAGGAGAACGGGCGGGAAGGGTTCACCGAATTGTTGAGAGGTTGCTATCCCGGCCTAGCCGAGGTGTTCGGCTTTACGATCATCGACGGGGATGCGCGTTGCCTGGAACAACCCGAAATGGCCATGATGCCGGAAAGCATGGCGCGGCGGATGTTCGGCGAAACGTCGGCCATCGGGAAGAGGCTGCATCTGGAGGAACGGGTTTATTTTAAAGGAGACGTTCGCGACCTGACGGTCGGAGCGGTCTATCGGGATTTTCCGGGGAACACGCAGTTGGATAATTGCCTGTACACGCGGGTGAACAAGATGTTTGAGAATGATTGGACTTCCCAGAATTTTATCGGCTATATGCTGCTCGACAGTCCCGATGCGCAGCAGGTGGTGGAAGACAACTTCAACCAATCGTTCGATTTCAAAGGGCATGGTTGTGATGAGGGCACTCGGATAGAACTGGTTCCGTTGACGGACATTTATTATATGCCGGGGCAGTTGCCGGACTTTTTCGAATGTGGGAATGCCGGTACGGTACGCCTGCTTTTCTTCGTCGCCTTGCTGGTCATTGCGATTGCGGGGATCAATTTTACCAATTTCAGCACGTCGCTCGCTCCGATACGAATGAGAAGCATCAATACGCAGAAGGTGTTAGGCAGTTCGGTTGCCGAATTGCGCCGGTCGTTGGTGGGCGAGGCGGTCTGCATCAGCGTGCTGGCCTCACTCGTCGCTTTCCTGCTTGTTTTCTTGTTGAACAGATCGCAGTGGCTGTCGTTTGTCGAGGCTGATACGTTGCTTCAGAACCATCTGCCGTTGATGGGCGGCATGCTGCTGGTCGCCGTGCTGGTCGGGGTGGTGGCAGGCGCCTATCCGGCCTGGTATATGACCTCTTTTCCGCCTGCATTGGTGTTGAAAGGCAGTTTTGGGCTGTCGCGGAGCGGACGGAGGATGCGCACGGTGTTGATCGGCTTCCAGTATATCGTCTCGATCGGTTTGATCGTCGGGGCGATGTTTGTGCAGTTGCAGAACAACTACATGCGCACGTTCAACTTAGGGTTCGACAAGGACCAGGTGGCGATCGTCGAACTGCCTCAAACGATCGCGAAGCAGCATAAGGATGTGTATGTCTCCAAATTGAAGGAATATGCGGGGATAGAAGATGTCGCTTTCGCCGCGTCGGTCATGGGCGGGTCGGATGCCTACTCGATGCTGCCGATGGAGTATGACGGAAAGGAGTTTTATACCTATATGATCCCCGTGTCGTGGAATTTTCTCCGGGTGATGGGAATCCCCGTTACCGAAGGGCGCGATTTCATGGAGGCGGATGCCAAAAGGGACTCGGTGGACACTTATATCTATAACCGTTCGGCTCGCGAACGTATGCAGATGGAGGTCGGGCACGAACTGTCCGGAAATGGCAACGGGTATATAGCCGGTTTCGCGGGCGATGTGCGGGCCGTTTCTTTCCGCAAGGAGGGGCCGGAGGCGGATGTGGCATTTGTCGTGAACGACTGGCCGATGCATGTTTCCTACATCCGCTTGAAAGGCGGCACGAATGTGGAGGAGGCGGTCGGGCATATTCGCCGTACCCTTTCGGACATCGATCCGGCTTACCCGTTCGACATCCGTTTCTATGACGATGTTTTCAATCACTTGTACCAGAAGGAACAATACCTGAAGATGATGATCAGCCTTTTCGGGCTGTTGGCCATCGTGATCTCGATCGTCGGCGTGTTCGGGATGGTGGTCTTCGAGACGCAGTACAGGCGCAAGGAGATCGGCATCCGCAAAGTGCACGGGGCGACGGTAGGGGAGATCTTGGCGATGTTCAACTTGTTTTACCTGCGTATCGTGGCGGTCTGCTTCGTCATTGCCGCACCGCTCGCGTGGTACGGTGTACAGAAGTGGCTGGAGAATTTCTCTTCCCGCACGCCGGTTTACTGGTGGACGTTCGCCCTCGCCTTCTTAGTGGTGGCCTTAGTCACCGCCCTGACCGTCACCTACCAGAATTGGCAGGCGGCGAATGCGAATCCGGTGGATAGCGTGAAGGAATAGTTACTTTTGGATCAAGCCAAAAGTAACATATAATATAAGTAAGAATTAAAAATAAAATAGTGATGAAAACACTTTTACGCAACTTCCTGAGCGTCCTCAGACGTTTCCGGATGGCGGCCGGGCTGAATGTCATAGGCCTGTCTGTTGCCTTTACAGCATTCTTGGTGATTATGATGCAGGTGGACTACGACCGGCGTTTCGACCGTTGCCATCCGAAGGCGGGGCGGATCTTCCTGGCCGAACTCTGCGACAGTGTGATGGCGAACGGACGCGTGATCTATCCCGGCGCTTTTCCCGACGTGCTGATCGCCTCTTCTCCCCATATCGAGGCGGGGACGATGATCACTCCGTATGACAAACGGAACTACCTCTCGGTAGGCGAGGGGAGCGAGGCGGAAGGTTTTCGCGAGAAGGTGACGACTTGCCATCCCGCCATCGTGGATGTGTTCGGGTTCTCTTTTGTCGAAGGGGACAAGGATTGCCTTGCCGATCCCGAAAAGGCGATTATCCCGGAGAGCATGGCACGGCGGATGTTCGGAGGCGAACCGGCTGTAGGGCGGCAGATCCATTTCAAGGAGAACGTCTGGACGAAGGTGGGCCGCGACCTGACGGTGGGGGGCGTCTACCGCGATTTCCCGGAGAATACACAGCTGGGCAATACGATCTACTCCGCGATCGACGCCCCTTACCGCAAACCTACCGAGTGGGGCGGGTCGAACTGGCTCTGTTACTTGCTCCTCGATAGTTCCGAATCTGCCAGGGCGGTGGAGGACAATTTCAACCGGACGTTCGATTTCTCGCAAATCTGGGGATGCGAACATCTGCACCTCCGGTTGCTGCCGCTTGAAGATCTTCATTATATGAATATGCAGGACGTCTGGGGAAGCAGTCCGCTCAGGACGCAAAGCCCGGAGACGGTGCGCCTGCTTTTCCTCATTGCCTGGCTGATCCTGCTGATCGCGGCGGTCAATTACATGAATTTCAGTACGGCGCTTACCCCCATGCGCATCCGGAGCATCAACACGCAGAAGGTGTTGGGGAGCCCGGACGCGACGCTCCGTCTGTCATTGCTGGTGGAGGCGGCGGGGATTTGCCTGATGGCCTATCTCCTGGCGCTCGTCTGGGTCTGTTTGCTGGACAGGGGACAATACTTGTCGTTCGTGGAGGCGGATATCCGTCTGCTGTCGAACCTGCCGATTGTGCTGTGGACGGGGGCGATCGCTTTGGCGGTGGGGGTTCTGGCGGGTATCTATCCGGCCTGGTATATCACCTCTTTCCCGCCCGCGCTGGTGCTGAAAGGGAGTTTCGGGCTGTCGCGGAGCGGGCGGCGGTTGCGCACGGCGTTGATCGGCTTCCAGTATATCGTCTCCATCGCCCTGATCGTCGGGGCGTGCATCATCCAGTTGCAGAACTATTTCATGCGCCATTATGCGCTCGGGTTCGACCGTGACCAGATCATGATCACCGAGCTTAGCCGCGACCTGTGCACCCGGCACAAGGAGGCTTTTACCAACCAGTTGATGAAATATCCCGATATAGAAGGCGTCGCTTTCTCCGCCCAGAAGGTCGGGGGCGAGGATGCCTATTCGACGTACGAGTTTACGCACAAGGAAGAGGCTTTCCCCGGTTTCTTCCTGAATGTCTCCCCTTCGTTCCTCGATGTGATGGGGATCAGGGTGACGGATGGCAATGGTTTTTCGCCGTCGGACGACGAGGATGGCAATTTCCATTTTATATTCAACGAGACGGCTCGACGGGCGAACAATCTCGAAGTCGGGGAGATGATCGACATGGGGTGGGGACCGGGGCGGATCACCGGTTTCATAGGCGATGTGGCGCTGACTTCGCTCCGGGAGGAGGAACGGAACATCGCTTTCTGCGTCTCGCCCGGCAATGACTTCCAATGGTTGAGCTATGCCTATATCCGTCTCAGGGCGGGGGCGGATGTGACGAAGGCGGTCGAACGCCTTCGCGAGGTGGTGGCGGGGCTGGATGCTTCCTATCCGTTGGAGGTGGAGTTCTACGACGCGCTCTATAACCGGCTGTACCACCGCGAGGAGTTTGTGAAGAAGATGGTGACGGGGGCGAGCTTGCTGGCGATCCTGATCTCGGTCGTCGGTGTCTTCGGACTGGTGATCTTCGAGACGCAGTACCGGCGGCGGGAGATCGGCATCCGCAAGGTCTACGGGGCGACGGTGGCGGATATCCTGCTGATGTTTAACCGCAGGTATCTTATGATCGTCGTGGTCTGCTTCCTCCTTGCCACACCGGTCGCTTACCTTTCGGCCGCCGGCTGGCTCGAAAATTTCGCCTATCGTACGCCTGTCTACTGGTGGGTGTTCGCCTTGGCTTTCGGCGTCATCTTCCTCGTCACCTTCCTGACCGTCTCCTTCCAGAACTGGCGCACGGCGAATGAGAATCCGGTGGATAGCGTGAAGGAGTAGTGGAGGTGTTTCAAAACTCCTTTATCACGATCTTTCAGGCACGGATTTCACGGATTTACACGGATGAATTTATTCTCTTTCCGTGTAATCCGCGTAATCCGTGCCTAAATTATGTCTGTTGTAAGCAGGATTTTCTTTTGACACATCTTCACGGAGTCAAATTCTCTTCTTTAAAGTAAAGAAGAACGCTATTCCTTTGCCCGACCCGCTCTTGGCGGAGATCTGTCCTTTGTGGAAGTTCACGCCGTTCTTGACGATGGAGAGCCCCAGGCCGGTCCCGCCGGCCTTGCGGCTACGGCCCTTGTCGACGCGGTAGAAGCGTTCGAAGATGCGGTTCACGTGCCCTTCCGCGACGCCGACGCCGTTGTCCGAGAAGCTGAAGTAGTAGAACTTCGGGTCTTCCTTGTAGCAACTCACCGTGATACGGATGCCCTCGCCCGCATAGGCGATCGCATTGTCGTAGAGGTTGCGGAAGATCGAATAGAGCAGCGAATAGTTGCCAAAGACCGTCGGGTGGCCCGGAAGGACCACCTCTGTCGTGATTTTCTTTTCCTCCATCTCCTTCGAGCATTCCTTCTCGATCTCGTCGACCAGCTTTGGGATGCTTACTTCCGACAGCTCGAACATTTCGGAGGCCTCGTCCAGGCGGTTCAACACCGAGATGTCGCGCAGCAGTCCCGTGAGTCGTGTGCTTTGCGAGTAGCAGCGTTCGAGGAAGAACTGGCGTTTGTCGTCCGGCAGCTGCGGATTGCTGATGATCGTTTCGAGATAACCCTGGATACTGCTGACAGGAGTTTTCAGCTCGTGCGCCACGTTCTGCGTCAGCTGCCGTTTCATCCGGCTCTCTTCTTCCTGGCGGGAGATGTCGTTGATAGATATCTCATAGCTGTTGTCGAGGAACAGAATGCATTCGATCAGGAAAATCTTTCCGTTCTTGTCCACCGTGACCGATTCGCGCAACACTTTCCGCTTGCGGTTCGTGTTCGGGATGTTTTTGGAGAGGAACAGATGGATCGGTTCCAGTTCCGGAATGTCGACCGCGTCTTCCGACTGTCGTATCTGCATGTCGGAAATCAGGTTCGCGAACTGTACGAACAGGATATTGGACAATATCTCCCTGCCTTCCGGTGTGAACATGGCGAAACCTTCTTTTGCGTACTGGAAATGCTTGATCAGCTTCTCGCGTTCCATCGAAAGCTCGTCCTTGGCCTTCTGCTGGCGGTGGTAAAGCCCGACGATATTCTTCGATATGTCTCCAAGCTCGTCGTTGGGAAAGATATATTCGTTCTCCGGTATGCGGTCTTTCTCCACATTCAGGGCGAAGTCGCGCAGCTTCGAGATCGTCCGCCCGATGCTGAACGTGAAGCGGGAGAGGACGAAGAAAAATATCAGCGTCATCAACGCCATAAAATAGATGAAATCCTTGTCGATCGTCAGTACGCGCTGTGTGTAAGGGTCCCAGGGGAGGGCGGAGCGGTAGATATACCCGCCGATATTCGTCGCCGTGTAGAAATAGCGTTTGCCCGTCGAGTTGGACGAGCGGATGGCGAACCCTTCGTTGTAGAGGCGTGCCTTGCGCACCTCGCTGCGGTCGTTATGGTTGTTGAATTCTTCGGCGCCGCTGTTGTCGAACAGCACTTTCCCCGCCGGGTCGATGATGGTCACGCGGAGATCTTTTTGGGGGATGTCGCCGATGAACCGGTGGACCACCCGGCTGAGGTCCTCGGCCTCCTGCGCGCGGCGGAACAGCTGGTAGTTGTAATTTCCCAATACGCAATTCAACTTCTCCTGGGCAAACTCCCGTTCCCGCTGATACTGGAACAACAGGAAGCAAGCCGTGAACCCCAGGAACATGGCGAATATCGACCAGAAAAGTCGCTGGCTGAAAGGTATTCTGCTGTTTGTCGTTGATTCTATCTTGACCATGGGGTAAATTAAGAATTAAGAAGTAAGAAGTAAAAATTAAAAATTAAGAAGTAAGAAATCATCTTGGAATGTAAGAATAAGTGCCCGTTCGTTTATTTTTTAATTTTTAATTCTCAATTTTTAATTTTCAAAGCAGTATCCGAAGCCGAGCCGCGTCACGATGTTTTTGCCGTATGGCCCGATCTTTTTGCGCAGGCGGGTGATGTTTACATCGATGGTGCGGTCGAGCACATATACTTCGTCTTTCCATATCCGGGAAAGGATCTCCTCGCGCGAGAACACGTTTCCTTTGTTTTCAAGAAGGAGTTTCAGTATCTCGAATTCCTTTTTGGTGAGCGGGACTTCCTGTCCGTCTACGGAGGCTTTTATGCGCTTCGTGTCGAGTGAGAGAGTTTCATATTTGAGGCATTCGTTTTCCGGCGCTTTCTCCTTGTCTGATGTGCGGCGCAGCACGGCTTTCACGCGTGCCACCACTTGACGGATGGAGAAAGGCTTGGATATGTAGTCGTCGGCTCCCAAGTTGAAGCCTGTCAGCATATCGTTTTCAGTGTCCTTGGCTGTCAGGAAGATGATGGGGATATCGGCCGTCTTTTCTTCTTTCTTGAGGATGCTGGCCATCTTGAATCCGGATATTTCACCCATCATGACATCTAAAAGCAGCAGTTGGTAGGAGGCTATATCCATCTTTAACGCTTCCTCGGCACTGAAAGCCGTGTCTACTTCATACCCTTCTATCTCAAGATTGAACTTGAGGATTTCGCATAAATCCTCTTCATCGTCCACTACAAGAATCTTCGGCATATCCATAATCTTTGTCTCTTTTTTATTACAAATACAATTTTATTTCTGCAAAGGACGTATTTCTGTATTTCGATGAAATGAAATACGTATTACAATAGCGTTACAAATGCGTCAGATCGCCACATCCTGCCACTGTCCGCCGATCAGTTCGCGGGTGGATTTGAACCCGGCCTTTTTCAGCAGTTCGAATGCTTCCGCACGTCCGTCGTTCACCAGGTCGGGATAGTGGCAGTCTGAGTTTACCATCACCGGAATATCCAGCTCGCGTAGGCGGTGCAGGTAGGCGGTGTGCGGATAGACCTCCTGTTTCTTCACGAGGTTCTTCGTGTTGACTTCGACCATCAGGCCTTTTTCGGCGATCAGGTGCAGGCAGTCGTTGAGCGGCCTTTGATACCAGTCCGCTTGCAGGTCGAAGCCGTCACATTTGTGGCCGTTCATGTATATTTTGTCCATGTGGCCGACGATGTCGATCCCGCCTGCTTCGATCATTTGCTGCGTGGAGTTGAAATAATGGGCGACCAGTTTGCGGATATCCCCGTCGTAGTAGGTGTCGACAGACTTCTTGTATTCCCGGAAAGAGCCGTCGATGCACACCATGTTCCTTTCTGCGAGCGGTTGTGCGACCGGCAGAAAGTGGATGGAGCCGATGCGGTAATCGAGCGGCAGGTTGCGGAAGTAGGGGATGGATGCGTTATAGCTCTCGTCCAGAAAATCAATTTCCAGCCCTACATATATTTCCAACCGGTCGCTGTATTTCTTTTTCAGCCGTTCTATTTCCATCAGATATTCGGGCATATCGTCTTTCGACATGTTCCAGAATGTTTCGAACGGGAGCGGTGAATGGGAAGAAAAGCCATAAGCGCGGAATCCATGCGAAATGGCGAATTTGACAAAATCTTCCGGTGTACTGCGCCCGTCGCAGAATGTACAATGACTATGATAGTTACTGAGTTGCATAAAAATTACTTGTGATTAGGACAAAGGTAATTCTTTTCTTTTGAAGAATAGCCCATTTTAATGAAAAAGGCGAAGACCGTTTCCGATCCTCGCCTCTTGTATTTGCTGAAAACAAACTTACTTGATTACGTTCAGTTCTTTTCCGACTTTGATAAATGCGGCAATTGCTTTATCCAGATGTTCTGTTTCGTGGCCGGCGGACAACTGTACGCGGATACGTGCCTGGTCTTTCGGTACTACCGGATAGTAGAAACCGGTTACATAGATGCCTTCTTCCTGCATCTTGGCAGCGAAATCCTGGGATAATTTAGCGTCATACAGCATAACGGCGCAGATAGCGGACTGGGTCGGTTTGATGTCGAAACCGGCAGCCAGCATCTTTTCGCGGAAGTAGCTGACGTTGTTCATCAGTTTCGTATGCAAAGCGTCGCTTTCTTTCAGCATCTTGAACATTTCCAGGCTGGCGCCTACAATAGCGGGGGCGACAGAGTTGGAGAACAGATAAGGACGGGAGCGCTGGCGCAGCATGTCGATGATCTCTTTCTTTCCGGTTGTGAATCCACCCATAGCGCCGCCGAATGCCTTACCTAACGTACCGGTGAAGATATCGACTCTTCCGTAGACATTATATTGTTCAGCCACACCGTGTCCTGTCGGGCCTACGACACCGGCGGAGTGGGATTCGTCGACCATTACCAAGGCATCGTATTTTTCAGCCAGTTCGCAGATCTTGTCCATCGGAGCCACGTTTCCGTCCATAGAGAATACACCGTCTGTTGCGATGATGCGGTGACGTTGTGCCTGGGCTTCTTGCAGGCAACGTTCCAGGTCGGCCATGTCTGCGTTGGCATAACGATAGCGTTTTGCCTTGCAAAGACGTACGCCGTCGATGATGGAAGCATGGTTCAATGCGTCGGAGATGATCGCATCCTCTTCAGTGAACAATGGTTCGAACAAGCCGCCGTTGGCATCGAAGCAGGCAGCATACAGGATCGTATCTTCGGTTTTGAAATAGTCGGAGATAGCGGCTTCCAACTGTTTGTGCAGATCCTGCGTCCCGCAGATGAAACGGACGGATGACATGCCGTATCCGTGTGTGTCCATCGCTTCTTTGGCAGCCTTGATCAGACGCTGGTTGTCAGACAGGCCTAAGTAGTTGTTTGCGCAGAAGTTCAAAACGTCGCTTCCTGCGTTTACTTTGATGTCGGCTCTTTGAGGAGTGGTGATGATACGCTCGTTCTTATACAATCCGGCAGCTTTGATGTTTGCCAATTCCTGAGTAAGGAAATCTTTCAGTTTACCGTACATAACTTTGTTTTTTGTTAGTATTTTTAATTAAGTTGACAATTATATCTCTTTTATCGCAGACAAGTGGCAATGTATGATGCTTGAAACCAGTTTTTCTTTGTCTCTGATTTGTCTGTCGATGCGGCAAAGGTCATATTTTTTTTGAATATATAGGCTAAAAAAATACAAGAAATTCATACCGGAATGTTTTTATTCTCTATACCTTTGCCATCGAAAAAACTTAAAAGAACATCAAACGCAATGAAGAATGTATTAGTAATTGGTTCTACCGGTCAGATTGGATCAGAGTTAACCATGAAGTTGAGAGGTATCTACGGTGGAAACATTGTAGCAGGTTACATCCCCGGACAGGAGCCTAAGGGCGAACTGCTGGAATCGGGACCTTCTGCAATTGTCGACATTACAAACGAACAGCAGATTGCTGAGACTGTGTCAAAATATAAGGTAGATACGATTTATAACTTGGCAGCATTGCTGTCTGCCGTTGCAGAAGCGAAACCGCAGCTTGCCTGGAAAATCGGTATGGGCGGTTTGTTTAATGTATTGGAAGTCGCCCGTGAAATGCATTGTGCGGTATTCACTCCGAGCTCAATCGGCGTATTCGGCAATAACACACCGAAGGACAAGACTCCGCAGGATACGATCCGTAACCCGCGTACTATGTACGGTGTTACGAAAGTTTCAGGCGAGTTGTTGAGTGACTACTACAACATCCGTTTCGGCGTCGACACCCGTTCCGTACGTTTTCCGGGACTTATCTCCTATGTGACACCTCCGGGTGGCGGTACGACCGACTATGCCGTTGATATCTATTATTCTGCTGCCAAAGGCGAGAAGTTCGTATGTCCGATCAAGCAGGGTACATTCATGGATATGATGTATATGCCGGACGGCCTGCGTGCAGCTATCGAAATTATGGAAGCCGATTCTACGAAGTTTGTTCATCGTAACTCTTTCAACATCGCATCCATGAGCTTCGATCCTGAAATTATCTACAGTAACATCAAAAAGTATATTCCTGACTTCCAGATGGAATATGATGTAGATCCGTTGCGTCAGGCTATCGCAGAATCTTGGCCGAACTCTCTGGACGACACATGTGCCCGTCAGGAATGGGGCTGGAAACCGGAATACGACTTGGATTCCATGACTCAGGATATGCTGGCTAAATTGAAGGAACGTTTCAACAAGTAAGTTTGATTTCCCGGTCATTAAGATCGATAGGAAAGGGGCGACTATCCATCCGGGCAGTCGCCTTTTTGTTTGGATCGTTTTTATTCGGCATTGTAGGCCGTTCCAATGACGGTGCAACCGTTGCCTGTGCCGGGCATGATTAAGCCAAAAGTGCATGAAAACTATGTTGTAAAACATAGAATAGTTAAATCAGGTTAAGGAAATGCTCTTTTTTGTGGAATTAGTATGCTGTATAACATAAACTCTCTATATTTGCATCGTGTTTTTCATGGTATTAGATTTAAGGTTAACAATGAAGATTGGCTGTCTGTGAAGATGGCCTTTTTTATTTTGTACCCGTTCTGGTTCTTCCCGATGATTATCGGGTGAACCTTTTTTTTCATCCCCTTATTGTACGATCTTTCAGAAAGCCATTGGTCTGAATCGAAACTACTACTGCATCTAATACGATTTTCTATCCCATTTAAATCAAATGGGTCTTGTTCACTTTTGCTGTATGGTTACTTTTTGTGTATTTAATTAATAAAAGAGCACAGCTTAAAAAATAAAAGTCTATATTATAAGTGCAAACAAAAATATGGACAAAATCATTAAGCTG
>NZ_CDRTCT010000034.1:0-48801 GCF_977054455.1 Parabacteroides sp.
GAATGCTTCAATCAGTGCTAATAATATTTTTCTTCTATAATATAACATATTGCAAAAGTAAGAAAACTCTCTGCATTTTCATGTTAAATATAGCTTTTTTCTTTTATCACTCTCTATATATACCTATATTTGCACCAACTCAAACAACCACCGCAACACCAAGCAATCCAAAGAATTGCACACGTGGGGTTATTAGTGGGAGAAAGAATAAAGAGCTTGCTAAGATGTTGAGTACGTGAGGAATAGAATTAAGGTTCATCTTCCGTCCGGACCGCCAGAAATAAAAAAGCCTTTGGTTCATTGCGAATCAAAGGCTTTTTTATTTTTCATCCGAGAATCTGTGATTTTGTTGAAAATGGCCCACATCTGCCCGACGATAAACTTTTCCTAATGGCGATTGGCTGGTGTATCACATCTTGCCGAACGAAAAGGAAAGGTATTGTCTCCAATACATATCGGGTGAGACGGAAAAAGATTATAGGGCAGTGAGGCGGGTATAAAATAAAAAAAGACCTGAAAGAAAAATCTTCCAAGTCTTTTTTAGTGGGCAGTGATGGATTCGAACCACCGAAGGCGAAAGCCAGCTGAGTTACAGTCAGCCCCATTTGGCCACTCTGGTAACTGCCCTTTAGAGCCTCTTGTCGGATTCGAACCAACGACCCCGAGATTACAAATCACGTGCTCTGGCCAACTGAGCTAAAGAGGCATTCATTTTTTTGTCAGTGTCAATCTCTCTCGATTGCGGGTGCAAAGGTACGCATTATTTTTAATTATGCAACAGTTTGGTGACATAATGTGTGATATTTTTACAGAAAAAACTCTCCGAGCTCTGTTGGGGACTCGGAGAGGACTTCTTATTTACGTAGGGATATTGTCATTATTTCTTCAAAAGCACCTCATCTATAGCCTTTTTGAAATCAGCCTTTCCCATTGCGCCTTTTGCCATCTGCGGTTGCCCTTCCATCGGGCAGAAAAGGAGGGAAGGAATGCTTCTGATGCCGAAAGAGGCGGCCAGTTCCTCTTCTTTTTCCGTGTCGACCTTATATATGTCGATTTTTCCGGCATACTCTTCCGCTAATTCTTCCAGGATAGGAGCGACCATCTTGCAAGGTCCGCACCAGGTTGCATAGAAATCCACGATGCAAGGCTTGTCGCCCTCATACACCCATTTGTCGGGGCTGGCTTCGTAGTTCGCTACTTTTTTCAGGAATTCCGCTTTTGTCAATTCTTGTACTTTCATATTTATTCTCCTTATTAATTGAGGTTTATATTCTGTTTATTAATTATATAACAAAGTTACGCTATTTATTCCGTTCCATTGTCGTATATTTTTCCCTTATAATTGTCAATATTGCTATATCTGTCGGATATCGGTCATATTGCAAATAAAAAAGCCGTCCGGTAGTTTGCCCGACGGCTTTGGTCTGGAGTTTAAAGGACCTGACAATTAAAATCTTTTGCTAACAGCATCCCAATCAACGATCTTCCACAAAGCATTCAAATGATCGGGACGGCGATTCTGGTAATCCAGGTAGTAGGCATGTTCCCAGACGTCGAATCCCAGGATCGGCTTCAATCCGTGAGCAGCCGGGTTGCTGCCGTTAGCTTCTTTGGTAATTGAAAGTTTTCCGTCTTTATCTTTGGCCAGCCATACCCAGCCTGAGCCGAACAAGCCTGTTCCGGCCGTCACGAATTCTTTCTGGAAGTTCTCGAACGACCCCCAAGTCGCGTCGATCGCCTTGGCAAGAGCGCCGGTCGGTCTGCCGCCGCCATACGGTGAGAATTGGGTGAAATAGAGATTATGATTGAGCGTCTGTCCGGCATTGTTGAAAATAGCGCCGTCGGATTCTGCCACGATCTGTTCCAGCGTCGCGTTTTCGAACTTGGTCCCCTGAATCAGGTTGTTCAGGTTATTTACATACGTCTGTAAATGTTTGCCATGATGAAACTCTATCGTTTCTTTACTTATGACCGGTTCCAGCGCATTGGCTGCATAGGGTAACTGGATTAATTCAAATTTCATAACTTTTTCTTTTTTATCTGTTATTTGACTATCATTACTATTATTTGTTATCAACAATAATAAACTGAGACATAATGTAAGCATGATCCATCTGTTTTATGTTGTTTCTACTATTCTAACATTCCCTGCTTGAAATTTGTTCATTGAATGAAATGCATATTATTATTGCGGGATAGACTTTATCTATGAACGGAATGTACTATCTTCGCCAACCAATTAAAATAAACATAAGAATGACAAAAATTCAGGAGACACTGGCGGCATTGCCGGAAGAAAAAAAAGCTTTATTTGTCCCGGTATTCGGGGATATGGAGATGTTTTATACGACGGTTTATCTGATTGCCCGCAACGAGCATGTGACGGAGCAGGAGAAACCCGACCGTTATGAAGACCGCCTGCAGGTGATCCGCCGGATCCGCAGCAAGGTGGAGAAATTGGTGAGTTCTTTCGGGTTGGACGGTTCGGAGATCGTGGCGGATATCGCCAGCGATTATTTTGAGGATTACGTGAATTACAAGGAACCGGACATCCGGATGACGAATGAGGAGTTTATCAGGATTATTAAGAAGTTGTGATTTATGATGGAGGTTGTCAAAAGAAAATCCTGCTTACAATAGACATAATTTAGGCACGGATTTCACGGATTTACACGGATAAATTTATTCTCTTTCCGTGTAATCCGCGTAATCCGTGCCTTAAAAATCGTGATAAAGGAGTTTTGACACACCTTCATTACAAATTATTTCAGTTTCTCTTCCAGCAGTTTCATATAGTAGCCGCCGACGACAGAACGGGCCTGGAATCCGCGTTGCGTACCGTCGGAAGTGTAATGCCAGTCGCTCAACGGGACGCGTGAGGTCGTTTCGTCGGCGTATTTCCAGACCGGAAGCACAAGCGCTTCGAAATCGGCCGCATTGCCGGTCAGGCAGGCGCTCCACAGGATCCAGTCGGATTTGGTATAATCCTCGCGATTGTCCAGCGGCAGGCCGTATTTGTTTTGTTTGGTCTTATAATAAGCAGTTTCCGCTTCGGCTATTTCCGCAGGGAAAATATTCAGTCCTAACAGGCGGTCCCAAACCAAGTTGTACTTCTGGCTCCATGTGCCGGACTTGTCGAAGGTCAGCTTATAGTGATCTCCGTCTTTTGCCATCGAGATCCATTTTCCGGCCATTTCACGGGCTGTCGCCAGGTAGGAATCCGCTATCTCTTTCTTTCCCAACATCCCGGCCATCTTGCCGTAGCCGGCTATCCCCATGATCGCCTTGATGGACAGGTTGGTGTTGTGGGCGAAATGGCCGGCGAAATCGTCCGTGCATAACTGGTTGTCCGGGTCGAGACCTTCTTTCTTCAGATAATCGGCCCAGGTCGTCAACACATCCCAATGTTTGGCTGCATAATCCGCATTCCCTTCGATTGTCGCGATGGCCGTTGCGAGGATCAGCATATTGCCGGATTCTTCGACCGGCATGTCGCCGCCGTAGGTCTGCCCGTTAGCCTGCGGATAGGTCCCGACATCGTGCGAGGGGAACGGCTTGTTCCATTTGCCGCTTTCGCTGTAGTAGAAGATCGGGTTCATCATGCCTTTCAGGAGTTCGGGGTTATAGCATAAGAAGAGCGGCGCCGAAGGGTAGGTGATATCGACCGTCCCGATCGAGCCGTTGCTGAAATTCTCTTTCGACAGGAATAGCAGGTTACCTTCCTTGTCTGTCACTAACTTATGGGCGGAAATGGCTTGGCGATAGGCCAGGGCGCACAGCTCGGCATATTTTTGTCCGCCGGCGGCCGCCGTTTCCTGCATCAGGCGTCCGTCGAAGTCCGCACACCGTTTCATCATTCCGGCATACTCTTTCTGGCCTTTGGCGAAGGCATCGAAAATGTCCGTCTGCCCGTCGTGCTTCCAGTATGCCATCCGGTTGTCATTGAAATACTGGATCGCGTACAGATCGTCATATCCGATCAACAAGTGCCCTGACACGGTCTTTTCGTTTACCTTGCCCAGGTTGTCGGAGTAGGCGAGGACCGTCATCTGTTTTTCCATATCCGGAGACACATTCTCCGCTTTGCCGGACAGTCTGCCGTCGGCCATGAATGCTTTCTTGGCAGCATAGTATTCGTCGATGGCGACTGTCACGTCCGGAGATTGCGCGGCTGAAAGATAGAAATAGCCCCAGTCGATGCGAAGGTCGTCTCCCTTCTTGCCCAAAACTTCCTGGTCGACAGAGCCGGTCTTCAGATAGACATACCCGTCTTTTTCGATCTTTTCGAAGGTGACAGGCTGGTCTGTCGTGTTGACGGCCCATTGCGGGGTCGCTTCGAGGTATAACCGGACATCATGTGCCCGGCCATCCAACGAACGGGCCTGATACGTGATATAATTGTACGGGGCGGTCATGGCCTCCAAATCGTCCATCAGCATCGGAGCCGTGAAGATCAGATCCAGTTCGACAGGGCCGCATTCGAACGTATAGTACGTTTGTGTCGGCATGACGATGGCCGACTTCTGGACCGCTTTGTCGTCAAACGTATCCCCGCGTTTTACCTTCTTCATGATTCCCATGTCCACATAGGCGCCCCCGCCGTTGTTGCGGCAGTGGGCGGCCAGGATGTTCCCCGTCGGTTTTAACGTGCTGGCCACTTCCTGCGGGATTTCCTTCAGCAGGTCGTAATCCAGCCCGTTGCCGGTCACTGCAACCTGCCTGCCGTTGATGTACAGTTCGATATTGTCGTCGTGCGAATATTGCAGGAACAGATCTTCTTTGTCCGTCCCTTCGGGCCAGTCGAACGAGCGGCGTACCCAGATGTCGCCTTCCTGCCAGGGAGTGGAGCGATACGGATTGTCGTCCGTCCCGAATGCGGCCTTGCCCGTTTTCCAACCTTTCGCCTCGTAATCGACGGCGGTCCATTCCCCTTCCGGCCGGCCGAATGTGTAGGTCGCTTCCCATAAGCCGGAAGCCGCCGTGCCGATAACCGGCGTTACTTCGACTTTGTCCGTTCCCATGAACCGGTATGAAACGCCGTCGACGCGCAGGCTTCCCAACAGCGGGAAGTTACGGCCGGTCCAGTGGCGCACGCTTTCTTCGTTCAGGCGGTCGGCAAACGACCAGGCGCTGGTGTACGGGTCGATCGTTACCAGCGGTGTTGCCGGCGCCCGTAATTCGTTTTTGGCTGTAGGGGCATATACTTCGCTTGCGATACGCGTGTTCGACGAACAAGCGCTCAACAAAGCGGCCGTACAAGCCGACAGCAGCATGATTTGTCTTTTCATTTTGTCTTTTTATTATTGTTGATGATTCTGAATAATTCCCCTTCGGCCGCCCGAAGTTAAAGAGAAAAAACGACAGCCGGAAATTGCAGGGCCCTGCTACCGGCATATTGCAAGATTATTGAAAGCAATTGCATGATTTTTGAAATATCAAAATGTCAATGTTCTCCGTGTAAATCGGATTAGTACCCCATGTTTTTGGAATTAGTAGCAAGGGTAATATTTTTTAACATATCTAATAGGTGGCAATAACGCCTGTTTTTGTGTCGAAATGATATCCGGCTTGTTTTAATGGGATTGAAATAAAATTGAAATAACTTTTTTTGTGCTTCTACTCTATGTATATATGGTAGATAACGCCTACATTTGCCGATTGCAGCAGTGCTGCGGTAAAAAGGGATAAGATTAGTGGTTAAAATTAGGCTTTTTAGGCAAAAATCGATGAGGTACTTTACTAATATTTTGCGTTGGATATCTTCACAGGAACACTTATATTTCTTGTTCGGCTTGCTTTTCATCATTCCGAACTGCGTCTTCCTGTTCACCGAGCCTCTGCCTGTCTCGGTGGGCCTTGCTTCCATCGTCATGCCGTTGGCGTTCTGGATGGGAGTTCTGCTGCTGGCGCGTAAACCCGGAGTGGTGGTCTGGTGTCTGTTGCCGAAGATCATACTGGACGGAGGCCAGCTGGTCTTGTTGTATCTTTTCGGCGAGTCGGTGATAGCGGTGGATATGTTCCTGAACCTGACAAGTTCGAATGCTTCCGAGGCAAGCGAATTATTAGGGAATATTTTTCTTGTCATCGTTTGCGTCTTTTTCTTTTATACGCTTCCTACCTTGTGGCTGGCCACGCGTTCGATCCGCATGAAAGACCGGCTGACCGCCGTGTTCCGCAAGCGGTGGGCGTCCAGAAGCTTGGGGCTTTTCGGAGTGGGGGTGCTGCTCTGTTTCCTGCCTTCTTGGCAAAAGCACAGTTTCTCGCTCAAGAACGATGTCTATCCGGTCAATGCGCTTTATAACCTCTATTTCGCGATTACCAAATCGAACAAGAATGCCAACTATTCCGTTTCTTCCGCCGATTTCAAGTTCAACTCGGTCCGGACGGGACAGGCGGATGGCAAACGGGAGATTTACGTGCTTGTGGTGGGAGAGACTTCGCGGGCAATGGAATGGAGCCTGTACGGATATGAACGCAATACGACCCCGCGGATGAAAGGGCTCGACGGCCTGGTCCATTTTGCGGATGTCGTGACGCAATCCAACAATACGCACAAGAGCGTTCCGATCATCCTGTCTGCCGCCAGCGCGGAGAACTATGGCGTGATTTACGACGAGAAAAGCATCGTCACCGCTTTCAAGGAAGCCGGTTTCCGCACGCTCGTCATCGCCAACCAGAAACTGACCACTTCGATGATCGGGGCTTTCTACCGCGAGGCCGATACGTTTATCGATATGAGCACGTTCAACACCGGGTCGTATCTGACCTCGCTGCACGATGCCGCCCTTTTGCCGTATCTGGAAAAGGAACTGGACAAATCGGACGAGGATATGTTTATCGTCCTCCACACCTACGGATCCCATTTCAATTATCACGAACGTTATCCGGACGAATTCCGGATTTATACGCCGGATAAGGCCGAAGGCATCCGCCAATCCTATAAGAAGGAACTGCGCAATGCCTATGACAACTCGATCTATTATACGGATTATGTCTTGGGAGAAATCGTCGACATGCTGAAAAAGAAGCAGGTCTGTTCGTCGATGCTCTATCTGAGCGATCACGGAGAAGATATTTTCGATGATTCGCGTGCCCGCTACCTGCATGCTTCGCCGATACCGACTTACTATCAGCTCCATATCCCGTATATCATCTGGTTTTCGGACGATTACCGGGAGGTTTTCCCGGAGAAATACCGGACGGCGATGTCTCACGGCGCTTATCCGGTCAGCACGAACAGCGTGTTCCATACGGTATTGGACATCGCCGGTGTCCGAACTTCGGTATCCGATTCCACGCTGGCCCTGACCCATCCCGCTTTTGCCGTGCGCGACCGTATGTTCCTCGGCGACCATGACGAACCGGTCCCGTTCTGGAAGGTCGGGTTGAAGAAAGCGGATTTCATTATGTTGGACAAATGGGAAATGGACTATAAGAAAGACTGATGAGCGCACAGAACGGGCATATTACAAGTAAAGTCATATTGGGGTACTTGTTATTGATCCTGATAGCCGTGTGCTCGGTCGTTTACATCTATAACATCATCGAACGGTTTGCCGGCGAAGACGACCCGAACAACAAGTCGCGCGAGAAAGTCTATCTCGTGACCAACACCTTGTCTTTGTTGTATGAAAGCGAGGCGCTCGGGCAAGTGATCGGACGTCCGCAAGGAGAGATCAACCATTTCAACCGCACGCTGAACAAGGCTTTGCAGAATATGGACTCCCTGCGTTCGCTGGTATCGAATCCGGCGTTGTATCCCAAGATCGACACGATCGACATGCTGATCGAACAGAAGCGACGGAACACGCGCCGCTTGCTGGAAACCTGGCGCGAGACGAACGCGGAGCATCTGTACACCCAAAACATCGAGAAAGTGATCGCCCGGCAAGATACGATGATCCGGCAGGTCGAGATACAGGAACGCGTGATCGTGCACCAGGATTCCGTAAAGACTCCGCAGACCCATAAGCCCCGCGGTTTTTTCCGTCGCCTTGCCGATGTGTTTTCGCCGCCCAAAGCAGATTCGGCCGTTGTCGTGAATACGACCCGCCAGATCGTGACCGACACGCTGGTGAACGCCTTCAACCCGGCAGACACGATCGTGACGGTCCTGAAAAACCTGCAGGACAGCGTGGCCGACCAGCGCAAACAGCTTGTCGACCAGCTCTTGGAACGCGCCGCCAACCTGCGTTATGATAACAGCATCATCACGAGCCGGATCAACCAGATGTTGCGCGATATAGAAGAAGAGGAGATGAACGCGTCGATGGAGCGTGTCGTGAAGAAGCAGGAGGTGCTGCGCGAAACCTCTTATCTCATTGGCGGCATCGCCGTCCTGTCGCTGATCATCGTGGTGGTCTTCATCATCCTGATCACGCGCGATATCTCCAGGAGCCAGTATTACCGGCAGCAACTGGAGAAAGCCAAGCAATATGCCGAAGACCTGCTCCATAGCCGGGAGAAGCTGATGCTGACGATCAGCCACGATATACGGGCGCCGCTCTCGTCCATAATCGGCTATATCGAACTGCTGCTGCGCCGCCATCCGGACGAAAGGCAACGGTATTATTTGGAAAACATGACCGGGTCGGCCGACCATATCCTTTCGTTGGTG
This sequence comes from Parabacteroides sp., assembly GCF_977054455.1. NCBI lineage: Bacteria > Pseudomonadati > Bacteroidota > Bacteroidia > Bacteroidales > Tannerellaceae > Parabacteroides > Parabacteroides sp. The sequence goes on from NZ_CDRTCT010000034.1 coordinate 8,618, forward strand.
AACGGTTTGCTCGATTTTCATCGGTTGGAATCGGGACAGATGGAGATACAGGATGTGCCTTTCAGCGTGCGTACGCTTTTTAACGAAATATACGGGAGCTTCCGTCCGATAGCCGAGGCGAAGGGGCTGGCATTTGTCCTGAATATGAAGGAGGAGGGGATGGATCGCATCTATTCCGGTGATCCGATACGCCTCCGCCAGGTGGTCGGCAACCTATTGTCCAACGCCATCAAGTTCACGCATGAAGGCCGCGTCGTGCTGGTGGTCAAATTGTCAACTGCCGATTCTCGATTGTCAATTGTCGTTTCCGATTCCGGCACGGGGATTCCGGAAGAAGAGCAGGAAAGGATTTTCGGCGAGTTTGCCCGCTTGTCGGGAACCGAAAAGGAAGAAGGTTTCGGGCTCGGACTTTCCATCACCCGCAAGCTGATCGAGCTGATGGGAGGGACCTTGTCGCTAAAGAGTGTTCCGGGGAAGGGAAGCGATTTTACGATTGTCATGCCGTTGCAGGAGTCGGAAGTGCAGACATTGCCTGCCCCGCCATCCGTAGAGGAAGACGAAACGGAGGCCGGGAGCTTCGGAGGACGCGAAATCTTTTGTTTGCTGGTCGACGACGATCCGTTGCAGCTGGCGCTGACGGAAGAGTTTTTGAAACGGAACCATGTGGAGGTCGCCAGTTGCTCGAATCCGTTTGCCGTGGTCGATATTTTGCGCAATAGCTCTTTCGACGCGATCATAACCGATATACAGATGCCGGGCATGGATGGCTACGGCCTGCTCGACGCCATTCGTTCGTCGGGTGTCCCCGGAACGGACACCGTGCCCGTCATCGCGCTCTCGGCCAGTGTGGAAAACGAGCATACCCACTACTTGGAAGCCGGTTTTACCGGCTTCCTGAACAAGCCTTTCACGGCTAAGCAGTTGATCGCCTTGCTGAATAACCTGTTGCAGGCCGATATACAAGCCGAGGTGTCGCCTGAATTCAATTTTGATTCGCTCACCGCTTTTGCCGGCGAAGACAAAGAAGCCTCCGCCTCCATCATCCGGACCTTTGCCGAAGAGACGAACAAGAGCATTTCGTTGCTGCAACAAGCCCTGGAGAAGACCGAACGTGGTCCGGCTGCCAAAATCTCCCATAAGATGATCCCTCTTTTCACCATGTTGGGAGCTTCCGACTTGGTGGCCCAGTTGAGAATCCTTGAGAAGAACGACGAAGCGCTGACAGACGACGGTTGGAAACGGCTCTTATCCGAGGTGATCCGGCTGGCGGGCGTCGTCGTGGGCCGGGCTGTGGAACGGTATCTGTAGAAAAATTCCCCATATATGTCCACGATTCCCCAATCGTGATGTTGCAATAATTAGCCTTCGTAAAACATTATGGTTGACTTATCTGTTAGAATAGAGTGGGTTATAAAAACAGGCCGTGTACCGGACCGGGTTTGGCACGATATTCGCTTCTTCCATAAGTGAGAAGCGGAAGTGGACGTTTCTACATTAAAAAACCGTTTTAAAGTTACTATGTTCGAGTATCTATTTTAAGTCTGCAAACAAAAAGAGCGCCTATAAGGGCGCTTTTTTTGTTTTATATGACTTCTTTGCCTACTTTTGCCCCCGTAAATCATAAATCATAAATTAAAAATCATAAATCATTATCATGGAGCACGGACTTTTGGCTAAGTCGCCTCGTATCGAGGTGGTGGATGCACTACGCGGTTTTGCCGTTATGGCTATTATGTTACTGCACAACATCGAACATTTTAATTTTTATGACTTCCCGCCAGCTTCTTCGGCCTTTATGGAGGCGATGAATAAAGGAATATGGGAAACCTTGTTTTTTCTTTTTTCCGGAAAGGCTTACGCGATTTTCTCCTTGCTGTTCGGGTTCAGTTTCTTCATCCAATATAACAACCAGGCGAAGAAAGGCAAAGACTTCCGCCTGCGTTTCCTGTGGCGGCTTTTCCTTTTGTTCATTATCGGATGTTTCAACGGGGCGTTTTTCCCCGGCGACATATTAGTCCTTTATTCCATAATCGGCGTGGTGCTCGTGATAGTCTGCAAATGGAGCGACCGTGCAGTCCTCATTGCCGCTATTATCCTGATGCTCCAACCGCTCGAACTCGGCAAGTTTTTCTATGCGATGATGAATCCCGACTATGTACCGGCAGCGGGCGTATGGTATGTTCACAGCCAACGCATGTATCCGTTCCTGGCGCAGCCGGATTTCTGGGCGATGGTCAAGTCCAACCTCTGGGACGGCCAGCTGTTCAGCCTGTTGTGGGCGTGGGGGTACGGACGTTTCTTCCAGACTGCCTCTTTGTTCCTGTTGGGGATGCTGATCGGGCGCAGGCAGCTGTTTGTCAACCTGTCCGAACATCGTGTTTTCTGGATGCGGACGCTGGTTATCGGTGCGGTTTGCTTTGTCCCGTTGTATTTCATTACGGCTTCTCTTCCGGATATGATCCCCAATAAGGCGATGCTCACTCCGATGAGCACGGTTGTGTCGTCTTTCCGCAATTTCGCTTTCATGTGCGTGTTAGTTGCTTGTTTCGTCTTTCTGTGGCAACAAGTTTCGACTCATAAAGTGCTGCACGGCTTGGTTCCGTATGGAAAGATGAGTTTGACCAACTATCTGACACAATCCATTATCGGATCGTTCGTTTATTTCGGCTACGGTTTATCGCTCTACAATGTTTTAGGAACGACAGCCAGCTTCGGAGTGGGTGTCCTGCTGTTCGTCCTCCAGTTGGGCTTCTGCCATTGGTGGTTGAAGAGATTCAAGCAGGGTCCGTTCGAAGGGGCATGGAAAAAGGCGACGTGGGCTTTTTCGAAGTAAGAATTAAAAATTAAGAATTAAAAAATGTGGCAAGCGGGATTTCTTAGTTATCTTTGTGTACGAAACAAAAAAGAACGATATGCCGTCTATTCTGATTTTAGAAGATGATATAACATTCTCGTTGATGCTGAAAACCTGGCTGGGGAAGAAAGGGTTCGAGGTCAGTTCGGTATCATCGGTTTCAGATGCACGAAGCCGGATAGAGGATGCCTCTTTCGATTTGATCCTGTCTGATTTGCGTTTGCCGGACGGGGATGGGATCGATCTGTTGAAATGGATAAAAGAAAACAATTTTGCAATTCCCCTGATTATGATGACCAGCTATGCGGAGATACAAACCGCCGTGCAAGCAATCAAGTCGGGGGCGTCCGATTATATCGCCAAACCGTTGAACCCGGAAGAGCTTTTAGGCAAGATCAGGGATGTGATAAAGCCGGAACGCCTTGTGCCTTCGGCCAAACGTCCCGAACCGTCGGGAGGAACGCATGGCCGGTATGTGGAGGGACAAAGCCCGGCAGCCCGCCAGCTCTACGAGCATGTGCGTCTGGTCGCTCCGACGGATATGTCCGTATTGATTACCGGTTCGAGCGGTACGGGGAAAGAGTATGTCGCCCGCCGCATCCACGAACAGAGCAACCGCAAGAAAGCTCCTTTTATAGCCGTTGACTGCGGGGCTATCCCGAAAGACTTGGCCGCATCTGAATTTTTCGGGCATGTGAAAGGTTCGTTTACCGGAGCTATCGATAATAAAGAAGGGGCTTTTGTCGCCGCCCAGGGCGGAACGATCTTTCTGGACGAGATCGGTAACTTGTCCTATGAAGTGCAAGTGCAGCTTCTACGTGCCTTGCAGGAGCGGAAGGTAAAACCGGTCGGCAGCAATCAGGAGATCGCGATCAATGTCCGTCTTATCTCCGCGACGAACGAGAACCTGCGTTCTGCGATCGATAAGGGGGATTTCCGCGAAGATTTATATCATCGTATCAACGAGTTCACAGTCCGCATCCCCGACTTGAAAGAGCGGAAAGAAGACCTTTTGCTGTTTGCCGACAACTTCCTGGACCAGGCCAATATGGAATTGCAGAAAGATATTATCGGTTTTGACAATGAAGTGATCCGGATTTTCCAGTCTTATCCGTGGCCGGGCAACTTGCGCCAGATGAAGAACGCCATCAAGTATGCCACCCTGTTGGCGACCGGCCGCTATATTACCCGCAACGAACTTCCTGAAGAACTGACTGCCGGTCCGGTTTCGGCTCCGGTCAATATCCAGCTGAAAAACGAATCGCACGAATGCGAAATGATCAAACGCGCCCTGCAGGAAGCCGGTAACAATAAGACCAAGGCTGCCCGGTTGTTGGGAATTGACCGTAAAACGCTTTACAATAAGTTGAAGGCGTATGGGATCGCTTGATCGATCTTTCTTACAAGACGGTGTGCGCCGGGTTTTATTAAATAAATATGATTTCTTTTGTTTTTATGGAAAAATGTCTATATTTGCTGCAATCATACACTTAATGCCGAGTGCTGATTTTAAATTATTACGATATGTTCGTTAAATCTTATAGACGACTGTTCAATTGCCTGATTTCTTGACAGGCGGTTTTTCCTTTCCCTTTTGCCGTTCCCAGGCAAGAGTTCTTTCGGTTTGTATGGGTATCTGAAGTCATTGGCTTGCGCCGATGGTTTTATCTCTGTATCATTTTGTCCGGAATTTATCAGATTAAAATAATCGAATAAAAAATTGTCTTTTATATAATATGACTACAATCACAGCTCAACGAGCACCGCACAGTGCATCCAATTTCGCCCCCGCAGTAGAGGCAAATGCTTATGGAATGAATGACCGGATCAAACGTCTTCGCCAAGAAACGTTCGATGCCGAGCCCTCCCTGTCTATTGAACGCGCTTTGATAGAAACTCGTTTCTACAAGGAAAACTACGGAAAATATCCGATTCCGATTCTTCGGGCCATGAATTTTTATGAGATCTGCAAGCAGAAGACGATCTATATCGGCAAAGACGAACTGATCGTGGGCGAACGCGGACCGAAACCGAAATGTGTGCCGACCTTCCCGGAACTGACCTGCCATAGTGTGGAGGACTTGCATGTCTTGAATACGCGTGAATTGCAGCGTTATACGATCGGCCAGGAAGACATCGACACTTATGAACGCGAAGTGATCCCTTACTGGAAAGGGCGCACGCAGCGGGAACGTATCTTCAGCCATGTGCCCCAGGAATGGAAAGATGCCTATGAGGTGGGGATGTTCACCGAATTTATGGAACAACGCGCTCCGGGACATACCGCTTTGGACGGAAAGGTGTATAAGTACGGATTGTTGGATTTGAAGGAACGTATCCGGAAAGAACTGGACGGGCTTGATTTCATGAACGATCCCGAAGCGACCGACAAGCAGGAGGAACTGACCGCCATGTCTATCTCGTGCGACGCCGCCATCCTGTTAGCCGAACGGCATGCGGATCTTGCCGATGAAATGTCGCTGACGGAGAAAGACCCGAAACGGGCGGCCGAGCTGCGCCGTATCGCCGAAGTTTGCCGTTGGGTTCCGGCCCATGCTCCCCGCAACTATTGGGAGGCGATCCAGATGTATTGGTTCGTCCACTTGGGGACGATCACCGAACTGAACGGCTGGGACGCGATGAATCCCGGCCATTTCGACCAGCATCTGGCTCCTTTCTACGAAAAGGGGATTGCCGACGGCACACTGACCCGCGACGAGGCAAAGGAACTGATGTCGTGCTTCTTCATCAAGGTGAACAACCATACGGCTCCTCCCAAAGTCGGCATCACGGCTAAGGAAAGCGGTACATATAACGATTTTACGAACCTGAATATCGGCGGGGTGAAGGCCGATGGCAGCGACGGGGTGAGCGAAGTCTCCTATATCATGCTCGAGACGATCGAAGAACTGCATATCCTGCAACCCGGCAGTGCCATCCATATCAGTGCCCGTACGCCGGAACGTTTCCTGCGGGCCGGTTGCAAGGTGATCCGCCAGGGGCATGGCTATCCCTCTGTCTTCAATCCGGATGTGTATATACAGGAGTTGATGCGCCAGGGAAAATCGTTGCATGATGCACGTGAAGGCGGTTGCAGCGGTTGCATCGAGGTCGGGGCGTTCGGCAAGGAGGCGTATGTGCTGACCGGTTACCTGAATGTGCCGAAGATTTTGGAAGTGACGCTCAACAACGGCGTCGATCCGGTTTCAGGACGTAAGGTCGGACTGGAAACGGGCGATCCGCGCGGTTTCGGCAGCTATGACGAACTGTATGCCGCTTTCATGAAGCAGGTCCGCTATTTTGTGGATATGAAGGTGCGTGTGAGCAACTATATCGACCGCATGTTTGCCAAATATGCGCCGGCCACCTTCCTGTCTCTTTTCATCGACGATTGCATAGCGAAAGGACGGGATTACTACAACTGCGGCCCGCGCTATAACACGACCTATATCCAGTGCACGGGGCTTGGCACGATCACCGACAGCCTGGCGACGCTGAAAAGACATATATTTGAAGACAAACGCTGGTCGATGGATGAACTGCTGAAAGCAATGGCTGATAATTTCGAAGGGGCCGAGGCGATGAGACAGACGATCCTGAACCGCACGCCGTTCTTCGGCAACGATGACGAGTATGCCGACAGCATCGCAGTGAAGGTGTTCGATGATTTGTATGATACGATCGAAGGAAAGCCGAACACGAAAGGCGAATGTTTCCATCTGAATATGCTGTCTACCACCTGTCACGTATATTTCGGCAAGGTGATGGGGGCGACTCCTAACGGACGTTTGGCCGGACGTGCCATCTCGGACGGTACGTCTCCGTCTCATGGCGCCGACACGCACGGACCGTCTGCCGTTATCAAGTCTCTCGGCAAGCTCGACCAGGTGAAGAGTGGCGGAACGTTGCTGAACCAGCGTTTCCTGCCGAGCCTGCTGAAGCGGGAAGAGGATATCTCCAAGCTGTCGTCGTTGATCCGTAGCTATTTTGCTTTGGGCGGGCATCACATCCAGTTCAATATCGTCGATACGGAGACGCTTTATGCCGCCCAGAAATGCCCGGAAGATTATCGCGACCTTCTGGTTCGCGTAGCCGGCTACAGCGATTATTTCAACGACATGAATGCCGATCTGCAGGCGGATGTGATCATGCGGACGGAACAGGAAACGTTTTAATGAATGGACTATTGTCCATTGTCCATTGAAAAAAATGCTGATATTTGATATAAAACGATACGCCATCAACGACGGGCCGGGTATCCGGATCACGATCTTCATGAAAGGATGTCCCCTGTCGTGCGTATGGTGCCATAATCCGGAAGGGGTGTCCAGCCGGAAGCAAAAACTCTATACGAAAAAGAAATGCATCGGTTGCCGGACGTGCGTCGAGGCTTGTCCGCAGCAGGCATTGACGCTCACGCCGGAGGGGATCGTGACGGACGGGGAGCGTTGTACCCTGTGCGGAACCTGTGCCGAGGTGTGTCCAGCTTTGGCGATGGAGATATCCGGCACGGAGTATTCGGCCGATGCCTTGATGAAGGAGATTGAGAAGGAGACCGTTTTCATGGACCGTTCGGAGGGGGGCGTGACGTTTTGCGGAGGAGAACCGTTGTTGCATCCCGGACCTTTGCTGGATTTGTTGCGCCGTTGCGAGGAACAGGGAATCCACCGGGCTGTCGATACGACGCTTTTCGCCCGGCCGGAGATCGTACGCGACGTGATGGACAACTGCGAACTTCTTCTTGTCGATTTGAAGCATATGGATTCGGCCAAGCATAAGAAGTATTGCGGTGTCCCGAACGAATTGATCCTTTCCAATCTTCGGATGGTTGCAGAAGCCGGGCACGATTTCTATCTTCGTATTCCCTTGATCGAAGGCGTGAATGCCGATGAAGAAAATATAACGCGCAGTGCTGCTTTCCTGGCTTCGTTGCCGTGGGAACACCGGACTGTAAACCTGCTTTTGTATCATGACATAGGCAAGGGCAAGCATGAAAAGCTGGGTACGGTCTACAATCCGGATCAATATGCTTTCGCTGCCCCTTCGGACGAGACGGTCGGACGTTGCCGGAAGATATTCGCCGGTTACGGGATCGAAACGACGATCGGGGGATAGTTTTTAAAGGTATGATAACAACCTCCAGGACAAAACGGGATTTTGACACACCCCTTTTTGAGTTAGAGATGGTATGAAACCGTGGCCATGAAATGGAATGGTTTAGCCAATCGGGTTGTGTATTCAAAGTATTTTTTGTTGAACAGGTTGTAGGCATTGAATCCCAGTGTAACCTGCCGGTTGATCGTATAAAAGATGCCTGCGTCGACTATGTAGCGTGCCGGTTCGTACACATCGTTTTTGACATCGCTGTAGATACGGTCGGTGAAAGTCCCGCTCAAATGGAAAGAGAGGTTTTTCAGCACACCTTTAGGTATCGTGTAATCGGCATACGTGTAGAACGTAGTGCGGGGTACACCGGTGGCACGAAGGTTGATCGATCCGTCTTCGTTATAAGTCACCCAGTCGGCGTCGGCAGGAATCCAGTCGAGGTTGCTGGCAATCGTCCGCTTGTCCGACCAACCCATACCGCCAACGATTTCCAGTGTGGAAACAGGACGGAACGTCAGATCCAGGTCAAAACCTTTCGAAACTTCGCGGCCGATTTGCGCCCGAACGCCTTTTTCTTCTACCGCCCCGTTGTTTTCGATCGTTTTGTTGCCGATGTTTTTTACAACGTTGTGTTTACGGATGTAGAATACGCTACCGTTCAATTCCAACATACGGTTCAGTTCGTAACGTGCTCCGAGTTCGAGCTGGTAACCTTTCTCTGGTTTGAATACTTCACCATCCGATTTGTCGGGATTGAATTCTTTTCCGTTCTTGTCGAGGTAAATATAGTTGGCATTGTAAGTCGTATTGTTCGGCTTGAAGAAAGAGGCTGCCGAAGCATAGACGGAAACTTCCGGTATGGGCAGATAAACAAGGCCGGCGCGGTAGGTCACAGCGTTGTTTTTAATGCTTGTCCAGTCCGTACGGTTCTTTTCGTCGTAGTGCTGGCGTCCGTCGTTGATGGTTGCCGTCGCTTTTTTATAACGGTAATTGTCGTAACGCAATCCGAACATCCCTTTCCATTGATCGTTGACCTCGATGACGTCGTGAAGGTAGAAACCGTTGGTCTGGTAACGGCTGATGGAGGCTGCCGAAACCTTGCTGTCCCACCAGTCGCGCACGTAATGCGGATTCTGGACCGGGAGCATCGCGTTAAGGCCCGGACCGTAAACGGTTGATCGTATAAAAGATGCCTGCGTCGACTATGTAGCGTGCCGGTTCGTACACATCGTTTTTGACATCGCTGTAGATACGGTCGGTGAAAGTCCCGCTCAAATGGAAAGAGAGGTTTTTCAGCACACCTTTAGGTATCGTGTAATCGGCATACGTGTAGAACGTAGTGCGGGGTACACCGGTGGCACGAAGGTTGATCGATCCGTCTTCGTTATAAGTCACCCAGTCGGCGTCGGCAGGAATCCAGTCGAGGTTGCTGGCAATCGTCCGCTTGTCCGACCAACCCATACCGCCAACGATTTCCAGTGTGGAAACAGGACGGAACGTCAGATCCAGGTCAAAACCTTTCGAAACTTCGCGGCCGATTTGCGCCCGAACGCCTTTTTCTTCTACCGCCCCGTTGTTTTCGATCGTTTTGTTGCCGATGTTTTTTACAACGTTGTGTTTACGGATGTAGAATACGCTACCGTTCAATTCCAACATACGGTTCAGTTCGTAACGTGCTCCGAGTTCGAGCTGGTAACCTTTCTCTGGTTTGAATACTTCACCATCCGATTTGTCGGGATTGAATTCTTTTCCGTTCTTGTCGAGGTAAATATAGTTGGCATTGTAAGTCGTATTGTTCGGCTTGAAGAAAGAGGCTGCCGAAGCATAGACGGAAACTTCCGGTATGGGCAGATAAACAAGGCCGGCGCGGTAGGTCACAGCGTTGTTTTTAATGCTTGTCCAGTCCGTACGGTTCTTTTCGTCGTAGTGCTGGCGTCCGTCGTTGATGGTTGCCGTCGCTTTTTTATAACGGTAATTGTCGTAACGCAATCCGAACATCCCTTTCCATTGATCGTTGACCTCGATGACGTCGTGAAGGTAGAAACCGTTGGTCTGGTAACGGCTGATGGAGGCTGCCGAAACCTTGCTGTCCCACCAGTCGCGCACGTAATGCGGATTCTGGACCGGGAGCATCGCGTTAAGGCCCGGACCGTAAACGTCGCCATCCTTATATCCTGTGTAATTGGTATAGTCGAAGAACGAATAGTTCCAGCCAGCCGTGTAATATAGATCATGACGATCCCGGAAGCAAACCAGAGGAAAAACAAGATACTGAGCGGCAGGCCCAATATCTTGTGTAGATTCTTTAGTAGTTTTGTAAACATGTCTTATTCATATTTTTCTTTACCCTTGGCATAATCCTTTTTCTTCTTGACTATGTCCAGATATTTGTGGGTAGCGTTGAAGCGGGCATGTTCCACGAATATATTCTGGATAGCCGGATTTTGTCCGAGTCCTTCCATGAAGACCGTTACTTCGTATCCCTGTTTCTCAAGTTCGTCCTTCCAATCTCCGGCAATATCATTCTTGGCATGTTCGCCGGCAACGAACATGAAAGGCATTAGCCTGACTTTTTTGTATCCTCCCTTTTTTATCTGGTTCAATGCGTCGTCGAAAGAAGGATAACCTTCGATTGTCCCGACTACGTAGTTGCCGAATCCTTTAGCTTTCAACATATAATCCATCATGGCATATTGTGCCGTGGTAGGCGTGTAAGTGCCGTGTCCGACCAGCAAGACGGCGCCGTCCCGGATTCCATTAGGCGTGATCGCGGCTATGGTGGCTTCATAATCTTCCGGAGTGAAAAGGAGTGGAGTGCCGATGCGTATTTCCTTGAAACCCTTTTCCTGTGAGGTTACGTCTTTGCGTAGGGATTCCATCTCGATCCCTTCGATGATGTTGGACGATTGAATCAATACATGGGTATATCCTTCGGCCTTCAGCCTGGCGAGCGCCTCTTCCGGATTTGATTTATGTATGCCGCGTGTTTTCAGGCGGAAAGCGATGATACGGGAAGTCCAGGCTTCGCGGACTTCGATACCAGGAAAAGCATCAGCCATCTTTTTGTTGATGGCGTCGATAGTTAGGGCACGCGTGTCGTCGTGAGTCGTTCCGAAATGTACGACCAGTACGGCTGCTTTATCACCCGTTTGCATGGAGGCAAACATATCCGATTCGACAAAATTACCTTCTGCCTGTATGGATTGCATGAAGATGCAAAACAGGAAAGATAGCAGGTTGATTAATTTGTTCTTGTTCATAAGCAATTAATTTATTATTAAATAGATATAGACATGCTAAGAGAACAACCCGCAAAAAGGGCTGCCTGCCAACATTTCTTTTTTCTGAAAAAAGTTTGTCTTATGTATGTGTCAATAGCTTTCCTGGCCCCGGGAGAGTTATTATTGTCTTGCCTGGCAGGTTTCCTGACTCAGCCTTTTCGGAAAGCGGCCTTCCCATCCTTCCGGATAGTGGCATGGAGATTGCTTTCTTCTTCAATATGGCTTTACAGTAGCGGGCACTGTTCCGGATTTTCACCGGATTCCCTTTTATACAATTGCCGGATGGCAGTTATATCACCTAAGCGGGGGCAAAGATATATATTTATTTAGAAATGTCAATTATAAATTTAACTCTGCTTTCGTTTGGTTTAACACAACAACTCTTTCCCCTGTCGTGTTTCATTATCAATTTTATTAACGCCAAAAAAAATAGATATATGGAATGGTTTGCCAATTTGCTCCGGCATTACCCGGAGCTTGCCATCTTTCTCACGCTGGCTTTCGGTTTCTGGATCGGTAAATTCAAGATTAAAAAGTTCACGTTAGGAACGGTAACCAGCGTCTTGCTGGTCGGTGTGTTGATCGGGCAATTGCATATCGATATCGGAGCTCCGTTGAAATCGGTATTTTTTCTGATGTTCTTGTTTGCCGTAGGGTATAGTGTCGGTCCGCAATTCTTCCGGGGATTGAAAAAGGAGGGATTGCCACAGGTTTTGTTTGCCGTCGTGATGTGCCTGTTCTGTTTGCTGGCCCCGTTTGTGCTGGCGAAGATCATGGGCTATTCTGCCGGAGAGGCTGCCGGCCTGCTGGCGGGTTCACAGACGATATCCGCCGTACTCGGTGTGGCCGAAGATACGATCAACCAGTTGGGCATACCGGCGGCAGATAAAACGGACATGATCAATGTCATGCCGGTTGCCTATGCCGTCTCTTATATTTTCGGTACGGCCGGATCCGCCTGGATCATGAGCGACATCGCTCCCCGTCTGTTGGGAGGGATCGAATCGGTCAAGAAAGCCTGTCGCGAGCTGGAAGCCAAAATGGGTTCGGATGACGAAAGCGAACAACCGGGCTTCATGCCTGCCGCCCGTCCGATCACGTTCCGCGCCTACAAGATCAGCAACGACTGGTTCGGGGCGGGAAAGACCGTGAAGGAGTTGGAAGATTATCTGGAGGGACAGGGAAGACGCCTCTTCGTCGAGCGGGTCCGTATCGATGGTGTGATCCGGGATGCGAAACCCGACCGGATGCTCTTGAAAGGAAACGAAGTCGTGCTCAGCGGCCGACGTGAATTTGTGATCGGAGAGGAGGACTGGATCGGCGATGAAGTCAATGATATCGAGTTGCTGGACTTTCCGGCCGAAACTCTGCCCGTATTGATTTCCCGCAAGAAATATGCAGGCATGACAGTCGCCAAACTGCGTAAACTGCCGGTTATGCACGGTGTCAGTATCAAGAGCATCAAACGTGCCGGCATCAACATACCGGTTTTGGCCGCCACGGTGATCGATCCCGGCGATATGCTGGAACTGGTCGGTACGAAATTGGAGGTGAATGCGGCAGCCGATACGTTAGGCTATGCCGACCGCCCGACCAACCAGACGGATATGATTTTCGTCGGCCTTGGAATCTTCCTCGGTGGCGTCGTGGGAGCTTTGGCGATCCATTTAGGAGGTGTACCCATCAGCTTGAGCACGAGTGGCGGGGCATTGATCGCCGGATTGGTCTTCGGCTGGTTGCGTTCGAAGCATCCGACTTTCGGACGAATTCCGGAACCATCCCTTTGGGTGTTGAACAACGTCGGGTTGAACATGTTCATCGCCGTTGTCGGCATTACGGCCGGACCGAGCTTTGTCACCGGCCTGAAGGAGGTCGGCGTCAGCCTCTTCTTTATCGGTGCGTTGGCTACCGCTATCCCGCTGATCGTCGGTGTGCTATTGGGAAGATATGTCTTTAAGTTCCACCCGGCCATTACGTTGGGTTGTACATCCGGAGCGCGTACGACCACAGCCGCTTTAGGTGCTGTAGAAGATGCCGTGGAGAGCCAGACACCCGCATTAGGCTACACGGTGACATACGCGGTCGGTAATACCCTGCTGATCATCTGGGGAGTCGTGATCGTCCTCTTGATGACCTGAATGATAGAAGGCATGCCCCTAAACATGCTTTCCGGAAACAGATCGTTTATCAACTCATTATATTCAATTAAGTTATTTCTCTATGAAACACAAAATCACTCGTGAATACGAAAAGAAAATGTCAGAGATCAGTCCCTTCGAACTGAAAAATATCCTGATAGACCTTGCGGACGAAAGCGCCCGCAAGAGTACGCATATCATGCTGAACGCAGGACGCGGCAATCCGAACTGGATCAGTACCGTACCCCGCGAAGCCTTTTTCCTGCTCGGCCAGTTCGGACTGGAAGAATGTGCCCGTTCTTCCGAATATGCCGAGGAGATGGTCGGACTGGCCGGCATCCCCGAAAAGAAACGTATCGCCACCCGTTTCACGCAATTCCTGACGAAACACGCCGGTTCTCCCGGCATGGCGCTGCTGAAGGATACCTACGATTACCTTGTGAACGAGAAAGGCGTCGATGAGAACGACCTCGTACACGAATGGGCGGAAGGCGTCATCGGAGACCAGTATCCCGTTCCGGACCGCATCCTGAAATATACGGAAGTACTGGTCGAAGACTACCTGAAGCAGGAGTTGTGCGACAACCGCCCGCCCAAAGGGAAGTTCGATCTCTTCGCCACCGAAGGGGGAACAGCCGCGATGTGCTATATATTCGATTCCCTGCAACAAAATTTCCTTCTCGACAAAGGCGACAAGATCGTCCTGTTTGCCCCGGTGTTCACTCCTTATATAGAGATACCGGAACAAGCCCGCTACTTATTCGATGTAACCGAAATCCACGCTTGTAAAATGACAAAAGACGGCTATCATACCTGGCAGTACAAGGAAAAAGACCTGGACATCCTGAAAGACCCGTCTGTCAAGGCCGCCTTTATCGTCAATCCGAGCAACCCGCCATCGTACGGCCTGACAGACGGTCTGATGGAGCGTATCGTGGATATCGTGCGCAATGACAATCCGAACCTGATGATCATTACCGACGATGTTTATGCGACTTACATTCCCCATTTCCGTTCGATCATGGCGGAATTGCCGGAGAACACCCTCTGCGTCTATTCCTTCTCCAAATATTTCGGAGCGACCGGCTGGCGCCTGGCTGTTGTCGCGCTGCACGAAGATAATATATACGACCGGATGCTGAAGGAGCTGCCGGACGGGCAGAAAGAGCAGTTGGACAAACGCTATAGCAGTATTTCGCTCCATCCGGAGGAAATCCGTTTCATCGACCGCATGGTTGCCGACAGCCGCCAGGTCGCCCTGAACCATACCGCCGGTCTTTCGCTGCCGCAACAGACGCAAATGGCGCTCTTTGCCTCCTTCTCCCTGCTGGACCGCGAGAATGCCTATAAGACGAAGATGCAGCAGATCATTCACGACCGCCTCCATACGCTTTGGGAAAGTACCGGTTTCACATTGCTCGACGATCCGTTGCGTGCCGGCTACTACAGCGAAATCGATATGCTGGTCTGGGCAAAGAAGTTTTACGGGGATGATTTCGTTGCCTACCTGCAGGAAAACTACGAGCCGGTAGACGTCGTGTTCCGCCTGGCGCAGGAAACTTCGCTGGTATTGCTCAACGGCGGCGGGTTCGATGCGCCGGAGTGGTCCATCCGCTGTTCGCTTGCCAATCTGAAACGTGAAGATTATGTCCGTATCGGGGAGGGGATCGCCTCCATCCTGCACAGCTATGCGGACAAATGGAAAGAATCGTTGAAGAAATAAATAAAGCCTTTGAACAAAACGGGCTCCCGCTACGTTCTATTATTGGACGCAGTGGGAGCCCGTTCTCATAGATACCCTTTATCAATCAATAGAAATTATTGAATAAAAGGTGTTTATATAAACACTACTTTTGTTAAAAGTAAGAAATGAGATAACAAATAGTATGGTGTCTTAAATATTACACGATGGGTGGTTACGAACCGGTATATTTGTATGAAACATGAATGAAATTGCTAACTAATAAAAAGAATAGATATGGTGTACGACATTGACATGCTGAGAAGCTTTTATTCTAATTTCCCGAAGCGGGTGGATGCAGCCCGCAAACACGTCGGCCGTCCGTTGACCCTGGCCGAAAAAATCTTATATGCACATTTGTATGACGAATCGGACATCCGTCCTTTCCGCCGGGGCGAAGATTATGTGAATTTCCGCCCCGACCGTGTCGCGATGCAGGATGCGACCGCTCAGATGGCGTTGCTCCAGTTCATGAACGCAGGAAAAAACAAATCGGCCGTTCCCGCCACCGTGCACTGCGATCACCTGATCCAGGCGAATATGGGAGCCAAGACAGATATCGCAACGGCTACGCAGAGCAACAGCGAGGTCTACGATTTCCTGAAATCCGTTTCCGACAAGTACGGTATCGGCTTCTGGAAACCGGGAGCCGGCATTATCCATCAGGTGGTGCTTGAGAACTACGCTTTTCCCGGCGGCATGATGGTCGGCACGGACTCGCATACGCCAAATGCGGGCGGTCTGGGTATGATCGCCATCGGTGTAGGCGGCGCTGACGCTGTCGATGTGATGACCGGCATGGAATGGGAACTGAAGATGCCGAAACTGATCGGTGTGAAACTGACCGGCAGCCTGAGCGGATGGGCCTCCCCGAAGGACGTGATCCTGAAACTGGCCGGAATCCTCACCGTGAAGGGAGGAACGAATGCCATCATCGAATATTTCGGCCCGGGGGCCGCGTCCTTGTCGGCGACAGGGAAAGCGACGATCTGTAACATGGGAGCCGAAGTAGGCGCCACGACTTCCCTTTTCCCGTTCGATCTGAACATGGCCGCTTACCTGCGTGCCACCGGACGCGATAGTGTTGCCGAGTGGGCGACAGCCATCTCCGATTATCTGGAAGCCGATATGGATGTACGGGCACAGCCGGATTCTTTCTACGACCGCGTGATCGTCATCAACCTGTCCGAACTGGAACCGCATATCAACGGCCCGTTCACACCGGATGCGGCAACGCCTATTTCCGAATTTGCCGCCAAAGTGAAGGAGAACGGTTGGCCTCGTAAGATGGAAGTCGGACTGATCGGTTCCTGCACGAACTCGTCCTACCAGGACTTGAGCCGTGCCGCTTCGATCGCCCGCCAGGCAGCCGAAGACAAGATACCGGTGGAAGCCCCGCTGATTATCAATCCCGGCTCCGAACAAATCCGCTATACGGCCGAACGGGACGGTATCCTCGGCGATTTCGAGAAAATCGGCGCGACGATTATGGCCAATGCCTGCGGTCCGTGTATCGGGCAGTGGAAACGGCATACCGATGACAATACGCGCAAAAACTCCATCGTCACCTCCTTTAACCGTAATTTCGCCAAACGGGCAGACGGCAACCCGAACACGCATGCCTTTGTCGCTTCCCCGGAACTGACGCTCGCGCTGACCATCGCCGGAGACCTTTGTTTCAACCCGCTGACCGATACGCTGAAGACCGCCGACGGCCGCGAAGTGAAACTGAAAGAACCGGAAGGCACCGACTTCCCGCCGAAAGGATTCGAAGTGAAAGACAACGGGTATGTAGCCCCGACAGGCAAAGATGCCGGGGGAGTGATCGATCCCGGATCCAACCGCTTGCAGGAGCTGAAACCTTTTGCTCCCTGGGACGGCAAAGACCTGATCGAAATGCCGCTGTTGCTGAAGGCCGAAGGCAAATGCACGACCGACCATATCTCGATGGCTGGTCCCTGGCTCCGTTTCCGCGGCCATCTGGAGAATATTTCGGACAATATGCTGATGGGCGCCGTGAATGCTTTCAACGGCAAGACCAACAGCGTGCTGAACCAGCTGAACGGCGAGTATGAGGCAGTGTCGGCCGTCGCTAAACAGTATAAGGCAAAGGGAATTTCATCTATCGTCGTCGCGGAAGAAAACTACGGCGAGGGATCGTCCCGCGAACATGCCGCTATGGAACCCCGTTTCCTGAATGTAAAAGTGATCCTGGCCAAGAGTTTCGCCCGCATCCATGAAACGAACCTGAAAAAGCAGGGTATGCTTGCCCTCACTTTCGCCGATAAGGATGATTATAAGAAAGTGCGTGAAGAAGACAAGATCTCGATCATCGGCCTGAAGGAGTTCGCCCCCGGAAAGCCGCTGACGGCAATCCTTTACCATGCCGACGGCACGGAAGAATCGTTCGCCGTGAATCATACCTATAATGAGTTGCAGATAAAATGGTTTAAAGCGGGCGCGGCATTGAATACTTTATTACTTTTCCCTTGATGGAAAAGTAACCAAAAGATCAAGGCCGAACCTGCTTCGCTACTCCGTTCCCTCCGTTCGCTGTCGCGTCTGAAACTCGCTTCGCTCAAACAGCAGACGCTCCGGACGCTCACTGCGGTCTCTGCGCTTAACGCTCATCAGCTTAGGCCGGAAATAGAGCCTGACGGCTCTTTGGAGATGGCCGATACCGCCTGCCATATAGGTGTCGGTATCGGCCATCCCAAGAGAAAGCGGAGCTTTCTTGGAAAGGCCTAAGCGGACGGGCGTCAAGCGGAGGGTAAAGGCGAAGCGGCAGGAGCCTGCGCTGTCTGAGCGAAGCGAGTTTCGCAGGCGACAGCGGAGCCTTTGCCCGGAGTAGGCCGGACGGTTAAGCCTTGATCTTTTGGTTACTTTTCCATCAAGGGAAAAGTAATAGAATTAATTTATAAAAATAAGAAATGAAGATTATGAATAAGATTACAAAACAAAACGGAATCCTCCATGTCCCCGATAAAGTAGTGATCCCGTTTATCGAAGGTGACGGAGTAGGTGCGGAGATCACGCCGGTCTGCCAGCGCATTGTCAATGAAGCGGTCGGCAGGGCGTATGGCGGCAAACGGGCGATCGAATGGAAGGAAGTGCTGGCAGGCGGGAAAGCCTTCAAGCAGACCGGCAGTTGGCTGCCCGACGAGACGATGGAGGCTTTCCGCCAATATATGATCGGGATCAAAGGGCCGTTGACCACCCCTATCGGTGGCGGCATCCGTTCGCTGAACGTCGCCCTCAGGCAAACCCTCGACCTCTATGTCTGCCTCCGTCCGGTGCGCTGGTTCCGCGGGGTCGTGACTCCCATCAAAGAACCGGAAAAAGTCGATATGTATATCTTCCGCGAGAATACCGAAGATATCTACGCCGGAATCGAATGGCAGCAAGGAACGCCCGAAGCCCGCAAATTCCTCCGATTCCTGACGGAAGAGATGGGAGTGACGAAGGTGCGTTTTCCCGAAACTTCCTCCTTCGGCGTGAAACCTGTTTCGATCGAGGGCACGGAACGTCTCGTACGCGCCGCCATCGAATTTGCCCTGGCCAACCGCCTGCCCAGCGTCACGTTGGTGCATAAAGGAAACATCATGAAGTTTACGGAAGGCGGCTTCAAACTGTGGGGATATGCGTTGGCCGAACGCGAATTCCCCGACAGGACTTTTACATGGCCCCAGTATGAGAAGATCAAAAAGGAAAAAGGAGAGGATGCCGCCGCTACCGCCCTGTTGGATGCCGAAGCAGCCGGAAAGGTCGTCATCAAGGATGTGATTGCCGACGCCTTCCTCCAGAACACCCTTCTCGTGCCGGAAGAATATTCGGTGATTGCCACGCTGAACCTCAATGGCGATTACGTCTCCGACCAGTTGGCGGCGATGGTCGGCGGCATCGGCATCGCGCCGGGAGCCAACATCAACTACGACAGCGGCTATGCGATCTTCGAAGCGACACACGGGACGGCGCCCAACATCGCCGGCAAAAACGTCGTCAATCCCTGCTCGCTCCTGCTCTCTTCCGTCATGATGCTCGAATATATGGGATGGAACGAGGCCGGGCGACTGATAACCGCCGCGCTCGAACACGCCTTCACCGAGGGGAAGGCCACCCACGATCTCGCCCGCTTCATGCCGAACGGGCAATCTCTCGGAACCAAAGAATTTGGTGAATATATCATGTCTATTTTATAGTTGCGACAAGAGACGAATTAAACCGATTAAAATTTATTACGATGAAAAAGGAATATATTATTTACAAATTGTCCGATGCATCCAAGGATGCGTGCAAGATCGACAACGAACTGTTCCCGATGTACAATGTGAAGCGCGGCCTTCGTAACGAAGACGGTACGGGCGTGCTGGTCGGACTGACGAAAGTCGGTAACGTGGTGGGCTACGAACGCCTGCCCGAAGGCGGCCTGAAAGCGATCCCCGGAAAACTGTTTTACCGCGGATACGATGTGGAAGACATCGCGCACGGGCTGATCAAGGAGAAACGATTCGGCTTCGAAGAAGTTGCCTACCTGCTCCTGTCCGGTAAACTGCCCGACAAGGAAGAACTGGCAGGCTTCAAGGAACTGATCTGCGACAACATGCCGCTCGAACAGAAGACGAAGATGAACATCTTGGACTTGGAGGGGCAGAACATCATGAACATCCTGGCCCGCAGCGTCCTCGAAATGTACACGTTCGACCCGAATCCCGACGATACCTCGCGCGACAACCTGATGCGCCAGTCGATCGAACTGATCTCCCGTTTCCCGACCATCATCGCCTATGCCTACAATATTTACCGGCATAGCCAGCAAGGCCGTTCGCTGCATATCCGCCACCCGCATGAAAACCTTTCGATTGCGGAGAACTTCCTTCACATGCTGAAAAAAGATTTCACCGACCTGGAAGCCCGTACGCTCGATCTGCTGCTTGTCCTGCAGGCCGAACATGGCGGAGGTAACAACTCCACGTTTACCGTCCGTGTGACCAGCTCGACCGGCACGGACACCTATTCTTCCATCGCCGCCGGCATCGGTTCGCTGAAAGGCCCGTTGCACGGGGGAGCCAATATCCAGGTTGTCGATATGTTCCATCATCTGAAAGAAAACATTGCCGACTGGAAGAACGTGGACGAGATAGACACCTATTTCATGCGGATGCTGAACAAGGAGGCGTATAACAAGACCGGGCTGATCTACGGTATCGGACATGCCGTCTATACGATTTCCGATCCCCGTGCCGTCGTATTGAAAGAGCTGGCACGCGATCTCGCGAAGGAAAAAGGGCGTGAAGAAGAGTTTGCTTTCCTCGAATTGCTCGAATCGCGTGCCATCGAATGTTTCGCCAAACATAAAGGGACGAAGAAACGCGTCTCCTCGAACGTCGATTTCTATTCCGGCTTCGTGTATGAAATGATCGGATTGCCGCAGGAAATCTACACGCCTCTGTTCGCCATGGCACGTATCGTCGGATGGACCGCCCACCGCATCGAAGAGTTGAACTTCGAAGGCAAACGCATCATCCGCCCGGCCTACAAGAACGTCCTCGAAGAACTGAAGTACGTCCCTGTTGCCGAACGCTGATCCCTTTCCTGATCCCAGTGCCTACGCAGGTCGGACGGACCTGCGGCGCACTATGACGATACTCCCGATTACGGCGATGATCCCGGCTGCCCATTTGCAAATGGAAAGCGGGTCTCGCCGTTTTTCGGTTATTTCGGCTGAGTGGTTTTCCTTTTTGAGCCTGGTCGTCCCGACGATGTTCCGCTGCAGGCTGTCCTGCGTGTAGGAACGCCGGTTACGGGCTGTCCGGCTGCGGACGACCGCCGAGACATATTGCCTGCCTGCGCTGTCGGGAGGAGAGAGGCGGATCATTTCATAGAGGCGGAGATCCTCGCACTCCGTTTGCCGTCCACGGGTGAAGGAGAGGCTGTCCGTATGCAGCCGGACACTTTCCATCTGCCGCCGTACTGATTTTTCCTGCTGTTTCCGTACCGAGCAGGCCGTCGGGAGCAGGATGAGTCCCGTCAGCAGGCATCCGGCCATGAACCGAAGCCATTCATTCCCTATCATCCCGTTTCCCATATCTGTATTTATATGTATAGTCGACTCCGAACAACGCGCCGGCGAAAGTGGATATTTCGCCGAACCCGACCAATACGGAATTATGTATCTCGCCTGCCGGTGAGCACCAGAATCCCATGAACAGCAACGTGACCCCTGCCAGCGACAGCGCGATGGCTACGGCCAGCTGGCAGGTGAACGGATGGTGCATTTTCCTACAGTCCCGCATATTCTTCCTCCGCATTAAAACAAGGGCAGGCTTTCCGGGCCCCTAAATCACGGTGTCCGCATATCCTGCTCATCGGAAACCTTATTTTCAAGATTTTCAGCAAAATATTGAGCGATTCCTTTTGCTCGTCCGTCCGGGTGTCTTCAGGATTGCCGGCGGCATCCAGACCGCCTTCGTAGCAGATGCCGATGCTGTTGCGGTTGTAGCCCTTCACATGCGCCGGGATTTGTTCGAGAGGCCGCATGGAGACGATTTGTCCGTTGCGGCGGATGTAGTAGTTGTAGCCGGCCCGGACGAACCCGCGTGCTTTGTGGTCGCGTTCCAACTGTTCGGGCGTGTAGTCCTGTGTCTCCCTCGTGGCGGAACAATGCAAGACAATCAAATTAATTTTTCTCATCATCCTTAACTTTTAATTTTTAATTCTTAATTTTTAATTCTCAAAAGCGAAGGTATGAGAAGGAGGAGAGAAGGAATCGGCATCAGTCGGCGAGTGTCGCTATTTGTCGGTATAAGTCGGCATAAACTGCCCTTTGCGGGCAGGATCCGGGAAGTCGAAGAGGAGGAAAGCCTTACCGGCGGCGGTTGTTATTTGATTTTCCAGGTTTCCGGGTCGCCCAAATGGTCGACGAGGATAGTGGTTTGCAGCGGGGTGAACACCTTTTGCCCCTTGCGGTAGCCGGCGAGCAACAGTTCTTCCCACAATTCTTCGTCACGTCTGATCCATCGCGCCAACTGCGTGGATGCCGATTTCGGCTGTATATTTTTGAAATACAGCATGGCCAGTTCGGCATGGCCGTAGATTCTGTCCTTATCCATTCTTGTTTTCTTTTAAACGTTTTTGTTTGAAATATTCTTCACGAGTGATGCACTTTCCCGTATCGACAGCAGGCAATACATCCTTTTCGAGGCGCGATTGTTCCTCTTTGTAACGGATGATGTCCGCGCGTCGCTGCTCCGTGAATTGCAGGAGCGAGGAGGTGATGAACAGCGCGTCCACCATCCCGTAGAACCGTCCGTAGCGCCCGCATTTGAGACGATGGAAGAAGAGCAGGATTTCCGAAGCCTTCAGGTTCGGGTATTCCGCCAGTATCAGTGCCGCCAGGTCCTTCTGGCGTGCGACCGTCATCTTTTCCCGTACGCCGGTGAAGTTGTTGAGATTCTCGATCTGGATGCAGAGCCAGACGATGACGGTCTGCCAGCCGTAGCCTTCGGCCATGACCTCCAGCGACGGGGCGAAGCCGAGATAAGCCCGTGCCTCGTTGCGTGCGGTGGCGATTTGCAGGTCGGGGGTGAAGAGTTTCAGGAACTGTTCGGCCGGCCCGTAGCGTTTGCGCATGTCAGCAGCCTTTTGTTGCTTCTTGAGCCATGCGGAGGATTTCGGCCCGTCGGGCTGCTTCCCCATGATCGTTTGATGATTGATTTCCATAAAATCCGCCATGTTGTGTAGTATTTTTATTTATATTTCCATTTATATTTACCGGGGTTTTTGCGGCAGAAACACCTGTTTCCGTTGCAATAACTCCGGCATCAGCCTCATGATCGGCGGTTTTTGCAGCAGTAACGGTGGTTTCTGTCACATTAACTTCCTCATGGGGCGCAGTAGTCCCGTTTTTGTCTGCCGGCAATTTTCGGGGGGCAAGCAGGTTGATGTCCGTGTCGATCCGTACGGCCGTCCGCCGGCTGATCTCTTCGAAACGTTGTTGGATGCCGACGGACGAGAGTATCTGCCGGTATTCCATCAATTCGCTGTCGAAGAGGCGGATCTGCACACAGAATCCGATCACATCTTTCACAAGCGTTTCGTCCTCTCCGGTCGTGAAACCGATATCGAAGCAGAAATCGCTGTCGTAGCGGGCGTAATATCCGTTCCCGCCGTAGATCTCGCACAAGATGGCGAGGTAGATGCAGATGCCGTTGCATCCGTATCGTTGCGCAAGGCGTTGTATTTTCCGGTCGGACATGAAATGGGTGTCCAACGGGAAATAGTCGAGCCCCTTTCTTATGGGTCTTGCCATTTTTATTGTTGTGTATTAATGTTATTAAAAAACCGTAGGTTAACTTTCCGGTGTATGAAAAAGGAGGAGAATGAATTGATGGATTTAGTATTAGCGTAAACCAAAAAATCGAACTCCGGAATTTCCATTAAAGGTTCGACTTCCTGGTTCCAGCCGGCAAAAGTAACGGAAAAGTCTTATAGTTCAAAAGGTTTTGTAAATCAAAGTTCAAGAGTCTGTTTTCAGCGCTTCCTCCTGTAACCGGAAAAGAGGAACCGGCCGGGCGAATTTGAATATTAAAAAATACAATATCCCCCCTTGAAAACGCGAAATACCGTATTTTGCTGGATAATAAATGGTTAGCAAAAATACTGTTTCTTAAAAAATATTACCCTTGCGGGAAATTTGAAATAGATGGGGTATAAAATCAAAATAAACGCGATGGTGTTTCGATTTAGACTAATGGGGGTTGGGGGAAATGATACAATAAGGGGGAGGGTGGGGCTTCGTTCCGGCAGATTTGTCGGCTATGTATATAAAGATTTGCAAATTCCATTGAACGGACTATTAGTTGTGTTATGTTAAATATAGCAAATAATTGGTTGGCTGTATACAAAGGACTTGTAAATCTGAAAATATTTTTATATATTTGAACGAAATTAATGGAATTGTAGAAAATATTTATTCTTTATAATCTACTATTTATTATATTTGTGATATTAAATCTTAAAAATGTCTATTGTGAGAAAGATATTAGTTACTATTTGTTTATTTGTTGTTGCGATGAATTATGTATGTGCCGAGAATAATGTTTTTTTTCAGATAAATTCTTGGAAATTTGTTCCCGTAATCATTCGTACAGGTGTTCTTGATTCAAATGCTGAAAAAAGGAATATGTCAGAAATTGAGGATAAAGATGTAGAACTTCTTATTAGTAAAATGAATGGAGTTATTTTTGTTAGCTGTAAAAAATTAGGTTTATCTCTCAGATTTGAGAAAGATGAAAAAAATAGGTATTTCTGTGATAAAGATGGATATTCTTTGAAATCACCTAACAATGAATTTATATTTTTTGAAGAATGTGAGGCACTTTTTATTGGGAGTAATTTCTATAGGATTACTTGTATAGATGGCGAAAAAGTATGGGAGTTTAATGATGTAAGGTGTTATTACTATGATAAGAGTTCAAAGCAAGATGTTGAACTAACTGACGAAGAATGGATAAAATCTATGAAGAACCTATTTGAAAACGTTGCTGTAAAAAAAAACTAAAATAGAGTAATACTTCCTGCAATTTATAAAATAGCCGTAGAGAGAGGTTTCTTTACGATTGTTTTGTGTAGAAAATGTGTAGAATTATTACATATATGTGTGGAAAATTATTGTTCAAATGATGTTATAAATAACATTGAAATAGCATCTACAAAAAGCCCAATTATCGTACCTGTTGATTCAATAAATAAAGCTATGGTTATTTCTTCCATAGAAGAGTTTTATCTATTTTTAAATGAAAAAGTAAATCTTGATTCTTTATTAAATCCAAAAGCAATTATAAGCATCGTAACAAAAGTTGGATTTGCCGATTTTACAGAATATGAAGGATGCGTAGGTTTGAAAATTAATGTCTCTGATTTTCAAACAGTTGATAAATTGGGTATCACAGCCCATAAAGACTATTATGTATCTATTGGGCTTGCTCATTATTTATTCCAACTTCAAAGCAATCAGCGTCCTAATGTAGCTGAATCATTAGAATGTGGTTTATTATTAGATAATCCGAGAACTGATGATTTTGTAAATGCACGAAGAGGATACATAGGTCAATATGATGCCCAAAAATCTACATTTTCAATGAATACAAGCCTTGTGTTCTTTTGTCGTCTCAGGTAGTGCTCCGAGAATATGTTTCCTTTGTAGCCCTGATAATCTTAAATGGAATATTAATATATTAGAATTATAATACTTTATGTATAAATATTATTTGTTTTTATATGTCATCATAGCTTTCCTTTCTTGCTCGAAAGATGGAGATGAATATGACACACATAGCTGTCGGGTAGAAATAAAAGAGGGATCTTCTTTTCTTTTATATACTAAATTAGGAAATCCCGTAGAAGAATTGGTTTTTGAAAAAAACACAATTTTGTTTGGAAAGAAAATATTTTTTTCAGATAAAAATCAATGCTTATATCAGATTGATTATGTAAATAAATATTTTAAAAAAAGTAAAGTTGATTTCGATGATCTTAATATTACTATCGTGAATGATAGCATAAGATGGATTGACAATAGTTCTGAAGCGAATTTTTATTTTGATAATATTGATTATTTCACAGTCAATGATTCTATTTGCCATTTCAGATGTTATGGCGAAAAACGAAGCCATATCTTTTTTTATAGCGGGTATGATACAGTAATTAGAATTAAAGCAGATATAAGTATAAATTTAATTAACAATTAATCTTTAAAATTATGGACGAAATTTCTTTATTTCTAACACAAGAAGTCTTTCATAAAGTATGAAAGAAAGTAACAGTTCTTTTTTATGCCCTACAAACTGTGTTATAACGGGACGTCGCCATACTGGTGATAAAGATGGAAATCCTGTTTCTGGAGTTATTACTGTTGAAGATGTACAATGGCATACTGCTATTAAAGAATCTTTTGGGTATTGTACTGGGCTCATTCCATTTATATGGGGTATAAAATCAAAATAAACGCGATGGTGTTTCGATTTGGACTAATGGGGTTTTGGAGGAATGGTACAATAAGGGGGAGGGTGGGGCTTGTGGGGTGGAAATGTCCAAAGGGAGACATGATTTAGCATAATTTACCCTACAAAATCGATGTGTCATGATATGAAATGAGAAAATTGGGCTTATATAAAGGGGATATTTCATATCTTTATGGCCTGATAAAAAATATCGATAGTAGGTGCGACTCTTAGAGATTGCAAATATGTTAGGTATTGAAATAAAGGATTCAATAGATAGCTAAAGAGTGGATAAGTATGATATCTAAGGAAAAACAAATAGAAAATCATTTTATTAATAAACTAATAGATTTAAAATATACCTGTCGTGACGATATTCGTGATAGGAATTCATTAGAGAGGAATTTTAGAACAAAGTTCGAAACATTGAACAGAGTTCATTTGACCGATTCCGAATTTAGTCGTCTACTTGAAGAGATCATTGACGCTGATGTTTTTGCTTCTTCTAAGAGATTACGAGGAATCAATACGTTTATGCGTGAAGACGGGACGCCGTTACAATACACGCTGGTCAATATCAAAGATTGGTGTAAGAATGATTATGAGGTGATTAATCAGCTGCGTATAAACACCAATAACAGCTATCATCGGTATGACGTGATTTTATTGATCAATGGCATTCCTGTAGTTCAGGTAGAGTTGAAGGCTTCGGATGTAAGTCCTCGTCGGGCAATGCAACAAATTGTTGATTATAAAAATGATACAGGTAATGGATATACAAATACATTGCTTTGTTTTATGCAGCTTTTTATCGTAAGCAACCAGTCGAATACTTACTATTTTACCAATAATAATGATCAGCATTTCAGTTTTAATGCAGATGAACAGTTTCTGCCTGTCTATCAATATGCGACAGAGTCAAACAGAAAAATAACTCACCTTGATGCGTTTTCCACGGCATTTTTGTCGAAATGTACGTTGGGAGAGATGATTAACCGCTACATGGTTTTGGTTGCCAGTGAACAAAAACTGCTCATTATGCGTCCCTATCAGATATATGCGGTAAAAGCAATCATAGATTGTATTCATCAAAACAGGGGTAATGGCTATATTTGGCATACGACAGGCAGTGGCAAGACGCTCACATCGTTCAAGGCTTCTACTTTGCTAAAAGATAATCCCGATATTGATAAATGTTTGTTTGTGGTAGACCGTAAAGATCTGGACAGACAAACGCGTGAGGAATTTAATAAGTTTCAGGAAAATTGCGTAGAGGAGAATACCAACACCGGGACTCTTGTTAAACGCATGTTGTCGGACGACTATGCCGACAAAGTAATTGTAACTACCATTCAAAAATTGGGTGTCGCTCTCGATTCGTCCAATAAAAACAACTATAAGGACCGTTTAATCCATCTAAAGGATAAACGGATTGTATTTATTTTCGATGAATGCCACCGTTCCCAGTTCGGAGACAATCACAAGGCAATTAAAGAATTTTTCCCGAACGCCCAACTATTCGGCTTTACCGGAACACCTATATTTGAACAGAATGCAACCTATACAAAAATAAGTGGAGAGCAAGCCTCGTACAAGATCACGGAAGATATTTTCCCAAGTAGGCTACACGCCTATACCATAACACATGCTATCGAGGACAAAAACGTCTTACGTTTCCATGTCGATTACTTTAAGCCCAAAGAGACAGGTGACCGCCGGGCAGATGGTACGCTCAAGAAACAAGCGGTGGTAGATGCGATATTATCGAAACATGATGCTGCCACCCATTCCCGTAGGTTTAATGCCATACTTGCCACAGCTTCTATCAATGAAGCTATTGAGTATTACGAACTGTTCCGCAGCGTACAAGAAAGTTTGAAGCAGCAGGATGAAAATTACGAACCGCTTAACATCGCTTGTGTATTCTCGCCTCCTGCCGAAGGAAATAAAGATATTCAGCAAATACAGGAAGATTTGCCGCAAGAGCAGGATGATAACCGTGAAGAGCCTGAAGAAAAGAAAAAGGCACTGAAAACGATTATTGATGACTATAACCGGCAGTATAAGACCAACCATACGATTGCAGAGTTTGATGCCTACTATCAGGATGTGCAGAAACGCATCAAAGATCAACAATATAGTAACAAAGACTATCCACACAAGAATAAGATCGATATAACGATTGTCGTGGATATGTTGCTGACAGGCTTTGACTCCAAGTATCTCAATACATTGTATGTGGATAAGAATTTGAAGTATCATGGTTTGATACAGGCGTTTTCACGTACCAATCGCATTCTGAATGATACTAAGCCATATGGTAATATTCTGGATTTCAGAGGTCAGCAAGATGCCGTCGATGAAGCAATCACGTTATTCTCCGGGGAAAAGACCGATAATCCGAAAGAGATATGGCTTGTGGATTCTGCTCCGAAAGTGATCGAAAAGTTCCAGGATGCCGTTCGGAAGTTGAGTGAATATATGCAATCTCAGGAATTGGAGTGCCGGGCAGAGGATGTTTATAATCTGCAAGGTGATGAGGCCCGTGCCGGCTTTATCAATTGTTTCAAAGAGGTACAACGGTACAGGACCCAGTTGGAACAATATACAGATATTGACGAGCAGGAGAAAGCGAAAATAGAAGAACTGTTTCCGGAAGAGGATTTGCGCTCGTTCCGTGGGGCTTATCTTGAAACGGCACAGCAATTACGCAAACTGCGGGAGAAAGGTAAAGGTCAAGAGGTCAGTCAACAGGTTGAAGACCTTGATTTTGAATTTGTACTTTTTGCTTCGACTGTCATTGACTACGATTATATAATGGGATTGATCGCCCGCTACACAAATAGCGGAAACAGCAAGCAACGAGTAACCAAAGAGCAGTTGATCAGCCTTGTGGCATCGAGCGCCAACCTGATTGATGAACGGGACGATATTCGAGAATACATCGATAGTCTCGACGAAGTGAACGGTAAGACGGAGCAGGAGATAAAAGAGGGGTACGAAGCATTTAAGGCGGAGAAATATGCTAAACAATTGGCATCCATTGCCGACAAACACGGTATCATAGCGGATTCGTTGCGCGAATTTGTAGAACAGATAATGGATCGAATGATCTTCGATGGTGAAAAACTGAGTGATTTGTTAGCTCCGTTAGAATTAGGATGGAAAGCTCGTACCAAGGCTGAATTGGCCCTGATGGATGATCTTGTTCCATTATTGAAACGTTTGGCCGCTGGCCGTGAAATTTCAGGATTGTCGGCTTATGAAGATTGATGTTATGACAAAAGATAAGGATATAAAAACGGTTGTGCCTGCTTTGCGGTTTCCGGAGTTTCGGAAAGATGAAAGATGGAAAATAGTTTTGTTAGGCGAAGTTTGTGATGTTATAGGAGGGGGAACGCCAGATACTAAGGAAGAAAGTTACTGGAATGGTGATATTTTATGGCTTACCCCAAGTGAAGTTGGCAATAGATTTATATCTAATAGTTGTAGGAAAATAACATTATCTGGATTAAAAAATAGTTCTGCAAAACTTCTTCCTGTGGGTTCAATTGTTTTGACTACAAGAGCTACTCTTGGAGAAATGAGTATACTTGCAACCGAGGCTTCAACTAATCAAGGATTTCAATCATTAGTTCCTAAACATGGGACTAATAAGGATTATATATATTATTTACAACCTATCATAAAAGAACAGTGCCTAAGATTTTCTAAAGGTTCAACCTTTCTTGAAGTTTCAAATACATCTGTCAAAAACTTTCAAATACCTTTTACTTCGAATGAAGAGCAAGAGAAAGTTGCTGACTGTTTGAGTAGTTTGGATGATTTGATAAGCGCAGTAGCAGATAAGATAGAAACATTGAAGGAGTATAAAAAGGGATTGATGCAGCAACTATTTCCTGCCGAAGGCAAAACAATTCCGGCTATTCGTTTCCCCGAATTTCAGAATGCAGGAGAGTGGAAGCAAATAAAATTGGGAGATGTTGGAGATCCGCTGATGTGCAAAAGAATATTGAAAGAACAAACAACAAATGATGCTGTAGGTAATATTCCTTTTTATAAGATTGGAACTTTTGGAGGAAATCCAGACGCTTATATTTCGAAAGATATTTTAGAAGATTACAAGCGAAAATATTCGTATCCAAACAAAGGGGATATTTTAATCTCAGCGGCTGGAACAATAGGAAGATTAGTCGTTTTTGATGGAAAACCTGCTTATTTTCAGGACTCTAATATAGTATGGATAGGCAATTCTGAAATAAAAGTATTAAATACTTTTTTATACTGTGTTTATCAAACATTGAAATGGCAAACATCGGATGGGGGAATCGTCAGTCGTTTGTATAATAACAATTTAAAAAACATGACTATTATTTACCCTGAAAACAAAATTGAACAACAGAAGATCGCTGACTGCTTGTCATCAGTAGACGAACTCATATCTGATGAGACCGCCAAACTTGACCAACTAAAAACCCATAAAAAAGGATTAATGCAACAACTATTTCCTAAATTACAATGAGTAACGAAGCAAAAATATTCAAATACAACACATTGTCGGATGTTGCTGTCAGATTTCGTTCTGACTTAAACAATTTCGACTATGTTTTATTATATGCCTATAATGGGACGGGAAAAACTCGTCTTTCTATGGAATTTAAGAACAGAGGTAGAGATACGGAAGCTAATACAAGAGATACTCTATACTTCAATGCTTTTACCGAAGATCTTTTCTATTGGGATAACGACCTTGAAAATGATACGGATAGGGTTCTCAAGATCAATGCAGATTCGAACTTCTTTAACGGGTTTAAAGAATTAGCATTGGAAGAGAAGATATTCGGTTATTTGCAACGATATGCAGAGTTCGATTTCAAGATCGATTACGAAGAGTGGCATATCTCTTTTTCAAAGGGGGAAGAAGATAAAATAAAGATTTCTCGTGGTGAAGAAAACATATTTATATGGTGTGTATTCCTTGCCATCTGCGAATTGGTCATTGATGGAGCCGAGGCATATTCATGGGTTAAATATATTTATATAGATGATCCTGTGTCTTCGCTTGATGATAATAACGTTATCGCAATTGCCAATGATTTGGGCAATCTGCTGAAAAAGGATTCCGGAAAAAGAAAAATCGTTATTTCTTCTCATCACCATTTATTCTTTAATGTGATGTATAACGACTTAAAAAGGAATGGACGTAAAAGTTATTTCTTTCACAAAAACGGGGCAAACGGCTATACGCTGAGAGCGACCGACGAGACACCGTTCTTTCATCATGTTGCAACTTTATGTGAATTAAAACGGCTCTTGCCTAAAGAAGGGCAAACGATAGACGATGTGCTGATAAACACTTACCATTTTAATATGTTACGCAGTGTTATTGAAAAAACAGCAGTGTTTTTCGGCTATAACCGCTTTTCAGAATGTATTCATGGTATAGAAGATGAAGTGTTATTTGCACGAGCTTTGGATTTACTTAGTCATGGTAAATACTCGATATACGAACCCGTATTAATGGGAAGAGACACAAAACAACTGTTTGTCCGAATCCTTGATGCTTTTTTGAGAAAGTATGAGTTTTACCTACCCGAGATTTTAATAGAAACAGAACAAGAAAACAGATAAAGATATGACAATAAAAGAACAGCACGAACTGGGTAAAACCCTGTGGAAAATAGCAGATGACCTTCGTGGTTCAATGATGGCAGATGATTTTCGCGATTATATGCTGTCTTTCCTATTCCTGCGTTATATTTCAGATAACTATATAGAGGCCGCAAGAAAAGAACTCGGAGGGGATTATCTAGATAAAGCACCGGAAGAATTGAAAGAGCATGGTGTTTCGACACCGTTGCAGTTATGGTACGGAGAGAACCCGGCAGATGTATTGGATTTTGAAAAACAGATGCGCCGTAAAGTGCATTATGTGATTGAACCGGACTATCTATGGACTAATATTTACGAACTTGCACGGACGCAAAATGATGATCTTCTGAAAACACTTGAGAAAGGGTTTAAATATATCGAAAACGAATCTTTCGACAGGGCGTTTCAAGGACTTTTCTCCGAAATAAATTTGAACTCGGACAAGTTAGGTAAGAATTATGACGAACGCAACGCACTACTTTGTAAAGTGATAACAAAGATTGCCGAAGGAATCGCTCAGTTTTCTACCGATACGGATATATTAGGGGATGCATATGAATACCTGATCGGTGAGTTTGCTGCAGGTTCAGGACAAAAGGCTGGCGAGTTCTATACGCCACAACAATTGTCAAGCATTCTGTCGGGCATCGTTACATTGGACACCCAAGACCCTAAGTCCGGGATGAAGAAAAAACTTGAAAGCGTCTTGGACTTCGCTTGTGGCTCAGGTTCTTTGTTGCTCAATGTGCGCCACAAAATGAAAGAAAATGGGGGAAGTGTTGGCAAGATATACGGGCAAGAGAAGAATATCACGACCTACAACTTAGCTCGTATGAATATGCTCCTGCACGGAGTCAAAGATTCGGAGTTCGAAATTCATCACGGTGACTCGCTTTTGAATGATTGGGACATGCTGAATGAAATGAACCCGGCCAAAAAAGTTGAGTTCGATGCTATTGTCGCAAATCCTCCATTCAGCTACCGCTGGGAACCTACGGAAGAGATGGGGAAAGATTTCCGCTTTAAGAACTATGGGCTTGCACCTAAATCGGCGGCAGATTTCGCTTTCTTACTTCATGGTTTCCATTTTTTGAAACAAGACGGCACGATGGCGATTATTTTGCCTCACGGCGTGCTTTTCAGAGGGGGAGCAGAAGAACGTATTCGCACAAAATTGCTCAAAGACGGCAATATAGACGCAGTAATCGGATTGCCTGCAAATCTTTTCTTTTCAACAGGTATTCCTGTATGTATCTTGGTACTCAAGAAATGTAAGAAGTCCGACGACGTACTCTTTATCAACGCCAGCGACAAAGAAAATTTCGAGAAAGGCAAGAAGCAGAATAAACTACGGACTAAAGACATTGACAAAATCATAGACACCTATAAGCAGCGGAAAGAAGAAGAACGTTACTCTCGTCCTGTCTCGATGGACGAAATCGAAAGAAACGGTTATAATCTGAATATTTCACGCTATGTTAGCATTGCCAAAGAGGATGTGAAAATTGATTTGTTGCAAGTCAATAAGAAGTTGATCGAGCTGGAAGGTAAAATAGCTGATGCCTCCGAAAGACATAATAAATTTCTTGCAGAACTTGGCTTACCATTACTTACAAAGAGTAAAGAAGGTGAGACAAACGTTGACGGAGTAATCACACACAATTAAGTTGCATACTTCGTTTTGGTCTGCCTGCTTAATGAATAACACGGTAATTACAGTTCTTTGCCGACATCCGCCCACACATCCCCATAAATGCCGACCGATACCGACAGATGGCGACAGGGCTGTTTTTTCGGGGAGTATCTTTGTCATGTTTTCGAGAACAAAGCATTTCAAGTTATTCACGATTAAAAAAATTAAACAGTTATGTCAGTAAAGTATCGTTTGGTAAAAAAGAAGAATTTGGGTAAGGATCAGGCAGCGGTTCCTGAAAAGGTGTATGCACAGCCGGTCTATATGGAGCTGGTCAGTTTCGAATCCCTTTTGGACGAGATTGTGGGAGCGGGTATCCCGACCAACCAGGTAAAAGGGGTGATCGATCGTATGAATTACCTGATCCGTAAACATTTGTCTGCCGGACGGCGTGTGCAGTTCGGAGAGTTCGGGAATTTCCGCTACGGTGTCGGTTCGACCGGAAGCGAGACAGACGAAAAGTTCGATCCGGAGATGATCAAGACTCCGCGCATCGTGTTCAGCCCGGGTTCGTTGCTTCGTAAGGCGAAACAGAATACCCAGTTCGAACGGATCACTCTCGTTGTCAACGGTTCCGCATCAACCGGCGGGGGCGAAGAAGAGCGGCCCGGTGAATTGTAAGGGAAGCATCATACGGGGATGAGAAAGGAGAGCGCAGGTCACGAAAGAGGTCTGCGCTCTTTGTTTGGAAATGGCTGCCTTGATTTCCTCCGTATCCACCTTTTCCGTTTGTGTCAGGATAATCGTACCGTCCTTTCCGGCAAGGAATACGCGGGGGATAGCACTGTCGGCAAAGAGGGAGTAGACTTTCCGATCCGGATCGGCAAAAAACTTCATATCGTACTGATGCTCCCGGAAGTAGGCCGTTACCTGTTCTTCGGTTTCGTCGCGTGCGATCAGGAGCACACAGACGGATGGATCGTCTTTATATACATTATATAAAGCGGAAATATCAGGGAAGGCTTTCCGGCAGTCGGAACAGGTCGTGCTGAAGAAGATAATCAGCGTGGACTTATTTTCTAAATCCTTATTCGAGACCGTGCCATACGGATTGGAAATGCTGAATTCGGGAAGCACGCCGCCTTCTTCCAAAGCAAAACTACCCGCAGGCAAATCTTCGCGGATGCAGGCAGTGAGGGATAACAGGCTGATTATGTAAAATAATAAATATTTCATGACAGCAAAGATACGGGTTGGTCGCCATACTTTGTGACTTTTTGTATGGCTATTTGCATATTATCCTGTATATTTGTCCCGGGATTTTAAATATCAAAGAACAAAACAGCAAGAAGCAGACTTGGCCTTACAATCGAAAAATATGGTACGCGTAATCCGGTTTATACTGATCGGCACGTTGAATGCGTTGATTACAGTCTTGATTGTCTGGCTGATGATGGACAAGCTCGATTGCAACTATATCGCTACCAATATCACCGCCTATGTGATTGCGCAGATCAATAACTTCTTCTGGAGCAAATATTGGATATTTTCTTCCCGCACCGGTAAGTTCCGCCGCGAGATCCCCCTTTTCCTGATCGCTTTCGGGTGTGCCTATTGCGCCCAATTCCTCGCTCTGCTTATCATGGTGGAAATTTTCGACTTGAACGAATACCTCGCCCAGTTCCTCGGACTCTTCATCTATGGCGCAGTCAACTATCTGATGAACAAGAAAATCACGTTTCAATTGACATATGATTGAAGGTTTTCAAATCACAGATGAACCGGCCGGTCACGGTCTGATCAGAGACTCTGGGACAGATGAATGGGGCAACCGGATGATAGATTTACACAGAAAAAATATGTAACTTTGGAGGGTGGTTTGCAATTAGTTTACAGTTAATATGTAAATAGTTAGAAATTAATAGATTAATTATATGTCAGACAGTATTGTTATTATTCCCACGTATAACGAGAAGGAGAATATAGAAAACATTATTCGGGTTGTATTTGGGTTGGAGAAAGAATTTCATATTTTGATTATAGATGATGGATCGCCCGATGGCACGGCAGATATCGTAAAACGGTTGCAAAAAGAGTTCCCCGAACGCCTTTTCATGGTGGAACGTAAAGGCAAGTTAGGATTGGGTACGGCTTATATCTGCGGATTCAAATGGGCTATAGAGCATAAGTATGATTTCATATTCGAAATGGATGCGGACTTCAGCCATAATCCGAATGATCTTCCCAAATTATATGCTGCTTGTACGGAACAGGGTGGGGATGTCGCAGTCGGCTCCCGCTACTGTAACGGTGTGAATGTCGTGAACTGGCCGTTAGGACGTGTGCTAATGTCTTATTATGCTTCCGTATATGTCCGTTTTGTTACCGGAATGAAAGTACAGGATACGACAGCCGGTTTCAAATGCTACCGTCGCGAGGTGCTTGAGACGATCGATTTGGATCGCATCCATTTCAAAGGGTATGCGTTCCAGATAGAAATGAAGTTTACGGCATATAAGTGTGGTTATAAAATCGTGGAAGTCCCCATTATCTTTATCAACCGCGTATTAGGCACTTCCAAGATGAACTCCTCTATCTTCGGGGAAGCGCTGTTTGGCGTATTGAAATTGAAATGGTGGAGCCTGTTCCGTAAATATCCTCAAAAAGGAAGCCGGAAAGCAATTGCCGGATAATACCATTTATATAAAGGCAATAAAAAAGCTGCACCTTTCAAAGGTGCAGCTTTTTTATTGCCTTTATATAAATGGTATTTGTTATTCTTGATTCAAGGCTTTTAAGGAGAAATGGAAAGTAGTGCCTTTCCCTTCTTCGGAATCGAACCACAATTTGCCACCGAGTTGTTCGACAAAGTCTTTGCACAGCATTAATCCCAAGCCGGATCCCTTTTCGTTATTCGTCCCATAAGACGTAAAATGGGTGTTTTGCTTCAGCAGCTTACCCTGGTCTTCCTTTTTGATCCCTTTGCCTGAATCTTTCACACTGACAATGACAAAATCTCCGTCTGTTTTGGTCGATACCGTAATCACGCCTTTCTCGTAGCTGAATTTAACAGCATTGGAAACAAGATTGCGGACGATTGTCTTTACCATATCGATGTCTATCGATCCCATCAACTCTTTATCCAGACCTTCAAGCGCGATGGATATGCCTTTCTGGGTAGCCATCGGGATAAATATTTCGGCAGTGCTGTTGACTATGCTGTTGATGTCGACTTGTTGCCTGTAAATATTCTGTTTGTTCAGGCGGTTCTTTGCCCATTTCAGGAGGTTGTCGAGAAGCTGGAATATTTCTTCCGATGTCTTGTTCATCATCTGAAGCATTTCGTACACCTCGTCGCTGACCTGATTCTTGTCGACCATCATCAGGATGGCGTTATTCATCATCTTCAAGGAACCGAGCGGAGAGCGCAAATCGTGTGCAATAACGGAATAGAGCGTGTCACGGGATTCGATCGTGTTTTCAAGTTCCTGCTTGATGCGTTTAATGCTGAACAGTTCGTAACGGTGGGCGACGCGTTTTACCAATTCTTCCCGTTGAAAAGGTTTTGTTACATATTCCGTTGCTCCCAACTGGTAACCTTTGACGATACTTTGCATATCACTCAAGGCTGACATGATAATGACGGGGATGTTGTTGGTTTCCGGATTACTTTTCAGATGCTGCAGTACCTCGTATCCGTCCATCTCCGGCATCATGATATCGAGCAGAATAAGATTGGGATGCCTTTCCTGGGCGATACGTAATGCTTTAGCTCCGCCGTCTGTCGTCAGTAGCGTATAACCTTCTTTTTTCAGTATCGCTTGCACAAGCATAACATTAGTTGGCACGTCGTCTACCACTAATACAGTATATTGTGATGCTAAGTTTTCCATTTGATTCTGTACTTTTCTTGATATTCAAATACTATCAATGATACAAATGTATTTAATTCTATTGATATAATCGCGTTTTTCCGAAAAATAAATTCTATTTCGGAAAAATATTTCTTTTGCACATTAATTATGCACGGCTAAAACCGCTTGATATAGGATGAGATGAGGCTTTTTATTGAAATTATTCTTTAAGTTTGCACCATGAAATCGAATTTAGTTCTTTTAGCGCTTATATTAGTCAGCTGCCAGCCGGAAATGCCTGTCACCTCTTCTATTCTGGTGGATAGGGATGGTTTGACAATTCCTGTAAACAAGGAACTGTATGGTTTGACCATTGAGGAAATCAATCATGCGGTGGATGGCGGTATCTATGCGGAACTGATACAAAACCGGAGTTTTGAAGATGGGGTGCCTCCCTTGAACTGCCCGTACGACCCTGTCCGCCGGGTCCTGACTACCCCGAATGGATGGAGCATTCCCTTCTTGCGACCTGATTCGGTGCCGGGATGGCGTCGGTTTTCTGCCACATCTTATCTGTATCCCGACACAAAAGAGCTGATTAATGACAAGAACCGGCGTTCCCTGCTGGTCTCCGTGTCCGCTTCAGCCGAGTCGGGAAAAGGAGGTGTCGTTGCCGAAGGGTATGGAGGAATACCGCTTCGAAAAGGAGAGAAATATGATTTGTCTTTCTACATGAAAGGTGCCTCTATGGTTCCGAAGACCGTAAGCCTGACTTTGGCCGATTCTACCGGAGAGACGGCCTTCAGCGAAGTTTTTCGCGTGGCTCCGGCCTATGAATGGAGGAAGTACAAGCATACTTTTACCGCAACCTCGAATACGAATAAAGCCGTGTTGACGATAACGACTGACAGTTCGGCCGTTTTCTGGCTGGATGTCGTTTCCCTGCTTCCGCAAAAGACATGGAAAGGCCGTCCGAACGGATTGCGTCCGGAACTGATGGAGCTCATTGCCGCATTGAAGCCTGCGTTCATTCGCTTCCCCGGCGGCAGTTTTGTAGAAGGATATACGGCCGGGACCTATCCGGTCTGGCGTGAAACCGTAGGGGACATTGCCGAACGCAAACATTTCTGGAATGTATGGGCATACGGTACGACGAACGGCATCGGCTATCATGAATATCTCCAAATGTGTGAGGACTTGGACGCCGAACCTATCTATGTCATGAATAGCGGTGTGACCAGTCAAAGCCGCCGTCCGCGTTATGAAGACATAATGGCGATGGGGAAGTTGGTACAGGACGCCTTGGATGCCATCGCCTATGCCAATGAACCGGCCGATTCCGTCATGGGCGCCTTGCGGGCCGGTCACGGACATCCGGAACCTTTCGGATTGAAATATGTGGAGATCGGCAGTGAAAATTACGGGTTGGAATATACCAAGCGTTTCGAGTTGTTGAAGAAAGCGATCCGGGAGGCTTATCCGGACGTTACGGTGATAAGCAGTTCCGACATAAAAGGAAAAAGCAGGAATGAATGGTCGGATTCCCATTTTTATTCGAGCGAGTCGTTTCTGATCTCCAATCACAACCGTTTTGTTGCCGGACGACATATGCGTCGGATGCCTCCTGCCTTTATCGGAGAATTCGGCTTGTCCGGCGGGGCTGCCCCCGGAAGTTTGCGGGCGGCCATCGGGGAGGCTTGCTTCCTTGCAGGAGCAGAGAACGGGCAGGACATCGTGAAGCGCCTGGCTTATGCCCCGGTTCTGGGAAATACGAAATACAAGATAGAACGTCATCCGGCCATCTCTTTTGACGGTGAACAGACCGTCCTTTCTCCCTCTTACCACCTGCTGCAAATGTTCGGCAGCAACAGAGGAGACGAAGTGCTGAAGACCGAAGTCCGCACCTATCAGAAACCCCAGGTGACCTTCGGACGCGCCGGTATCGAAATGTTCGATAACAGCTATGAATTCAAGGAGGTGAAAATAGACAATTCGCCGGTTACGGAAGGGGCTGTCATGACCGGAGGCTGGACGGTCGGACAGAGTACGTTGACGCCGGTTGCAAACAGGTGGAACTATATCCTTTTAGGCGATCCGTCTGCCTATGACTATACGTTCTCGGCGGATATCAGGCGGACGAAGGGGAGCGGACAAATCCAATTCCGTGTGCGTGACAACGGGCTTCCCGGAGAGCGGAATGACTATATCGGGTTGACGATCGGTACCGGTGTCATCGAGTTTTATCGCCAGGCGGGAGGAGTGAGGGACACGTTGCGTGCGCCTGCCCTTTATCCGTTCCAGAGCAATCGCTGGTATAACGTGAAGATCGCTTGCAAAGGCGAACAAATCGGTTGTTTCGTGAATGACACGCTGGTTCATGAGGCGATACTTCCCGGCATACCTTCATTGGTTTCTACCGCGGCGTTGGATAAGGAGACTCATTCGATTATACTGAAGGTGATCAACACGACCCGTCACGAAGAGAAGACGGAGTTGGACCTGCAAGGTGTCAGTGTCAAAAATACGGCGGAAATTATTCAGCTCACAGGAGATCCCGAAGCGCGTAACACTTACGACCACCCCGGCGTGGTCGTACCGGAGACAAAAGAAATATCCTTCTCGTTGAGCGGTCCCAAAGTGTACAATTTCCCTCCTAACTCGATTACGATAATGAAACTGAAGATCGACTGACAGGGCGACCGGCATCGGTTTTGAATCCGATGCCGGTCGCGTATTCAACCGATGCCAGTCGCGCGTCCGACCGATGCCGATCCATTGCCTGCCGGATGAAATAAAAAGAGGCTGTGTCGTAATTAAGTTTTACGGCGCAGCCTCTGTTTTAGTGGTTCCGAGAGTCTGATTA
The DNA here is from genome assembly GCF_977054455.1 of Parabacteroides sp. Lineage (NCBI taxonomy): Bacteria > Pseudomonadati > Bacteroidota > Bacteroidia > Bacteroidales > Tannerellaceae > Parabacteroides > Parabacteroides sp. Next base: position 48,740 of record NZ_CDRTCT010000034.1, read on the forward strand.
TTTTCAGGCGACCGATTTTTGCGGAATTTTCCAAAATATTCGATTCTCGGACGATATAATCC
>NZ_CDRTCT010000035.1:0-45744 GCF_977054455.1 Parabacteroides sp.
TAGTTCTTGAAGAACTATGATAATATTTTGAACATGTAAAAAACACAAACGATAATTTAATGAAATATGAATTATAAATCTAATTTACTAATCAAATCTGGTGTTATTATGACAAAAGATTTTAAACGCTTTTATGTATCGAGAGCGATGTTTTTGGGGGCTTCCATGTTCTTGGCATCAATCGGGATGGTTTCAGCTGCTCCTGCTGCCGATGCATTTGGTTCTGTAGAACCAAGTCCTGTTGTCGCTTCGCCACAACAGGACAAATACACTGTTAAAGGTGTTGTAGAAGATCAGTTTGGCCCGATTGCGGGAGCAAACGTTGTCGAAAAAGGGACTACAAACGGCACGATTACCGACATGGACGGTAATTTCACGTTGGAAGTGGCTCCAAACTCTATCTTGGTTGTTTCGTTTATAGGATATAAGGAACAACAGATCCCCGTTAACAACCAAAAAACATTTACAATTAAGATCGCGGAAGATTCCCAGGCATTGGAAGAAGTCGTAGTTGTAGGTTATGGTACGCAGAAGAAAGTAAATCTGTCCGGTTCCGTTACTTCCGTTAATGTCAGTGAAATGGCAGAAAGCCGTCCGTTGACAAACATTTCGACTGCTTTGGCCGGTACTGCTCCCGGTGTGCAGATCACGTCCAGCAACAATATCCCGTCCAATAATGGTGATGCGGATATTAAGGTCCGCGGCCAGGGTACATTGAACAACTCCTCTCCGCTGGTTATTATCGACGGTGTGGAAGGCAGCCTGAATAGCGTCAGCCCGCAGGATGTCGAGACAGTCAGTGTCTTGAAGGATGCGGCATCTTCTGCAATCTATGGTTCCCGTGCTGCCAACGGTGTTATCTTGATTACGACTAAATCCGGTAAATCCGGTAAAATGAAGTTGGATTATACCGGCTATGTGTCTTTCCAAACGTTGGATAAGCCTTATGATGTGGTTTCCGATTATGCAAGCTATATGGAGTACCTGAATGAAGGTATGACAAATAGTAACAAGCCGGCGCCTTTCTCCCAGAATGTGATCAATCTATGGCGTGAAAAATCGAAAGATCCGAACGGGTTGAACGAATATGGCATGCCTAACTATCTGGCTTACCCGAACAATGACATTTTTGATGTCTACGAGACAGGCGTTTCCCATCAACACAATCTGTCTGCATCCGGCGGTTCGGAAAAGATTACCTATTATACTTCTTTCAATTATCTGAACAATCCGGGTATCCTTGAAAATTGCGGCTATGAACGCTTTAGCCTTCGTGCGAATATTGATTCTCAAATTAAGGACTGGTTGAAACTGGGAGTTAACCTAAGTGGATATACTGCAAATACGACACCTGTCAGCGAAAATATCAAAGATATTTATACGTATGGTTTGACTGGAGGTAACCCCGGTATTGCCTATCTGGATGATCAAAACCGGTTAGGTATCAATGCTAATGCGGAAGATGATCCTCAAAATGCAACGAACAACCCTTATAATCGTCTGAGAAATACGACTGGTAATGTCCAGACAAATACATTGAAAACTCGTTTATACGCTATTCTGACGCCATTGAAAGGCTTGACCATTCAAGGTTCTTATACTTATGATTATTATGATAAGTTTAAGGAGAGCAAACCGAATTTTGTCCCGATGTACAACTTCCAAACGAATACTTTATATACGGACGGAGTAGGTCAAACCAGCATTTATAATTATAATGAAAAGACTTTCAGAAACTTTATGGATGCGACTGTGCGGTATGAACGAAACTTCTTTGATGATCGTTTGAGCACGAACTTGATGGTCGGTGCCAGCCAGGAACAGTATAAACGCCAGTATTTCAGTGCGACACGCAAAGATCTTATCGATCCTTCATTGGGTGTGATCGACGGTGCAATCGGCGAATCTTCTTCTTCCGGTAATATTACGGAATGGGCTATGCGCTCTTATTTCGGACGTCTGAATTTAGGATGGGACGACAAATACTTGTTTGAAGCAAACTTACGTGCAGATGGTTCTTCACGTTTCTTGGATGATAACCGCTGGGGATATTTCCCGTCTTTTTCTGCCGCATGGCGTATTTCCGAAGAAGAGTTCATGAAAAATATCAGCTGGTTGGATAACTTGAAGATCCGTGCTTCATACGGTTCGTTGGGTAACAACACGTTAGGCTCTAACCGTGATAACGATGGCAACTATACTTCGCAATCTTTGTATGCACAAACGAACTATGTCTTGGCTCGTGCCGTGGCAATGGGATTGTCGCAGACTGCTATCGCGAATGCTGCTTTAACATGGGAAACTACTTATATTACAAACGTCGGTCTTGACTATAACGTTTTAGGAAACCGTCTGTCCGGAAGTATTGAATTCTTTAACAAGAAGACGGATGGAATCTTGATCGACCTTCCTGCCCCGATGGTACACGGTAATGCTACTATCCCCAAGCAAAACGCAGCGCAAGTAACCAATAAAGGTCTTGAATTCTCTGCAAACTGGAGTGACAGAGTCGGTAAAGATTTCTCTTATAACGTCGGATTCAACTTTACTTATATCAAAAACAATGTGGATAAGTTCAAAGGGGACGATCCTTCTTATGATGGTGCAAGAATGTTGAAGGAAGGACTGCCTATCTGGTCGTTGTATGTTCGCGAAATAGATCGTATCGTCCAGACAGATGAAGACTTGGCTCTGGTACAGTCCATGCTGGATAATCCGGATGTGAAAGGTAAAGTCGTATTCCCATATGGAACTCCGCAAAAGGGTGATATCCTTTATAAGGATTTGAATGGTGACGGTTTGGTAAATGATGACGACCGCGTTGTTGTCGGTAATGGTAAAAACCCGACATTCACATACGGTATGAACTTGGGATTCAATTGGAAAGGTATCGATTTCTCTGCTCTGCTCCAGGGACAGGCCGGTATAAAAGATGTATATCTGAGTGCTCTGTATAAATCAACAGTCCGTCAGGGTTATCAGTTGAACGCCGATGTTATCGACGGACGTTGGTATGAAGGCCGTACGGATGCAAGATATCCCCGTCTGTTGGATTATAGTGATACGCGTAATGAGCAATATTCCGATTTTTGGGTGGCAAGCAAAGCTTATCTGAAAATACGAAATATTACGTTAGGATATACATTGCCTTCGGCATGGACAAAGGTCGCTTATATGGATAGAGTCAGAATCTACGGTAGTTTGGAAAACTTCTTTACATTCACAAAATGGAAAGGATATGATCCGGAAGTAAGTGGCATTACATATCCGACGATGCGTCAGGCTGTAATCGGTGTCAATGTAACATTCTAATCATGTTTGTTGAATTTATAAACAGAATTATAAGATGAAAAAATATATTATGCCTTTTTTAGCAGCACTCTTGGCTTTGACAAGCTGCTACGATTTAGACAGGGCTCCTTACGACCAGTTGAGTTCTTCAACCTTCTGGCAGACAGAGGATCAATGTAAGTCTGGTTTGATGGGGGTTTATGCGTCCCTGAAAAATACCGACTTGTATGGCAAGATGTTCATGATCGACGTGAATTCCGATGTTGCTGTTGGTTATGACCAGTATGAAGCCCTCCAATTGGGTACTTGTACGCCGCGTACCGGCTTCTTGAATGGAAAATGGCAGAACGGTTACAATGCCGTCCAGCGTGCCAATCTGGCGATCCGTAGTATTGGTGAAGCACCTATTGCCGAAGACGTAAAAAATAAAATGTTGGGAGAAGCCCGTTTCTTACGTGCGTTGATCTATTTCCATCTGTTGGATTATTTCGGAGGGCTTCCTTTGTATGACGAGACGACAAATCTGGAACAGGATTTCAACAACCTGATGAAGCCCAGAAGTTCAGCAGAAGAAACACGGGCGTTCATTATCAGTGATCTGGAAAAGGCTCTGAACTCAGGACTGCCTGACAAATGGGATGATGCCAACTATGGACGTGTGACATTGACTGCTGTCCAAGCTTTGCTCGGTAAGGTGTATCTTTATAATAAGAACTACGAAAAGGCTATTGAAAATCTTGAAAAGTCAACAAACGGACATGAACTGCACAGTAATTTTGCAGATTTGTTCAACCTGACCGGCCATACAAGTTCCGAAATGATTTTCTCCATCATCAATCTGGGAGGTACAGGAAATAACTACGGTATGCCATTGTGTTTTTATGCCGGTACTCGTAATTCTTACGGTAGCTGCTGGAATAATACGTTGCCATCGGTCAATCTGGTGGATATGTATGAATACAAAGATGGTCGTCCGTTCGATTGGGACGAATTGTTCCCAGGTTATACGACCGACAACCAGGTTCGTGAACGAGTATTCAGATGTACAGTCGATGATGCCGGTGCTGAAATTCTGGACAGACCGGCTGAAGCGGATAAAGTATTGGAGATGTGGAATCAGCGCGACCCGCGTTTGATGGCTACGGTTATTGCTCCTTATACTACTTATCTGGGGTGGAACCGTAACGAGGAACGTCTGATGACATTCATCTTTGCAAAGAACCAAAAAGGGGATGTTGTGGCAGTAAATGAAAATAATGGTTTCATGCGTAATAATAAAGGTGGTTGGGAAACCTATTTCTGGAGAAAATTTGTTCCCGAAGGCGACTGGAACGGAGCTATTACGAACCGTGAGCATACGCCTGTCAACTTCCCGATCATCCGTTTGGCGGACGTTTATCTGCTGCTGGCCGAATGTTACAATGAAATTGGGAATCAGCCGAAAGCTGTCGAATATATCAATAAAGTCCGTGCCCGTGCCGGTATCGCTTTGTTGAATAGCGGTCCTTCTTACCTGGCTGCAAACAGCAAGGATGAAGTGTTCCAGCGTATTTTCCGTGAAAGAGCTTATGAATTGGCTGGTGAAGGTATTCGTGACAGCGATTTGCGTCGTTGGAAATTATCCCACACTTTGTTGAATCGTGAAGAATATGGTATCACTGGTAAACGTCTGTTGACTCGTGTATTCCGTGAGAATCGCGATTATCTGTGGCCGATTCCAGCTACTGAAATCGAAATCAATGAATCTTTAGAACAAAATCCTAACTGGTAATAGCTTTTTAAGGTTTTTAGAAGTTACTTTTGTGAAGGGTTCGGCCCTTCCGAAAGTAACTTCGTTTTTTATATAATCTAATATCATATTAATATTATGTATATACGCAATCTTATTTTGACAGGCTTGGCCGTTACGGCTTCTATAAATGTTTGGTCACAACAGAAAACGAATCCTGATAAAAGGAATATTTTGTTTATCGTTTGCGATGACCTTCGTCCTGAGTTGGGTTGCTATGGCCAGGAGCAAATCAAGTCTCCGAATATTGACCGCTGGGCGGCACAAAGTGTACTGTTTAACCGGGCATATTGCAATATAGCTGTATCCGGGGCTTCACGTGCAAGTTTGTTAACCGGATTGCGTCCGACAAAAAATCTGTTACAGGCTTGGAATGCCCGTACAGATGTGGATGTCCCTGATGCAGTTACCATACAGAAATGTTTTAGAGACGCCGGATATACAACGATTGCAAACGGAAAGATATATCATCACCAGGATGAGGCTTCTATGAAATATTGGGATGATGTCATGCCTCCCGTACCCGGTACGGCAATGGGCTACCATTCGGAAGAAAACTTGGCTTTAATGCAGAAGCAGAAAGAAACAGGCAAAGGCCGTCGCGGGTATTTTTATGAGCACGGGGATTTTCCCGAAAAGAACTATCTGGATTGGCAAATCGCTGATAAAAGCATACAGGATTTGAAAAAACTGAAAAAACAGGAAAACCCTTTTTTCCTTGCCGTAGGATTCATTCGTCCTCATTTGCCTTTTGTTGTGCCTCAGAAGTATTGGGATATGTACGACCATTCCAAAATTGAGATTCCTGAGAATTATATATTAAAACCGGGCAACAATATCCCGGAACGTGCTTTGACTAATTGGTCCGAGTTGAGAGCCTATAGCGGTATTCCGGAACAGGGACCGTTGGATGAGGCGACTGCTAAATTAATGATACATGGTTACTATGCTTCAGTCTCTTTTGTGGATGCGCAGATCGGCCGTTTGTTGGAAGCGCTGAAAGAAGAAGGACTCGATAAAAATACGACTGTCGTATTGTTTGGAGATCATGGGTGGAATCTGGGGGAACATGGCACTTGGTGCAAACACAGTATTATGAATACCTGTTTGCATTCGGCTCTTATAATCAATTCGCCTGAAATAAAAACACCATACCGTTGTGAACAGATTGTGGAATTTGTCGATTTGTATCCGACCATGTGCGATGTTGCCGGAATCGAACGGCCTGCTCAGTTGGAAGGGACCAGTCTGCTTCCTCTGTTAAAATCACCGGAAGCGAAAACGAAAGGGTATGGGGTTTCCCGCTGGGCAAACGGTTTCACTTTTATACAGGATCAGTATTTCTATACGGAATGGAGGGACAAAGACGAACGGATTATAGATCGGATGTTGTTTAACCATTCGGATGATGAAGATGAGAATTATAATGTGGCAGGAAAAGAGGAAAATAAAGCGATTATAGAATCGTTAAGCGTAAAGCTTTTGGAGAATAGAGGCGCTAATTATGAAAAATAAAAACGGGATCGAAACTCCTTAAATTTTTGCTTTTGGACAATCAGTGCACATGAATTGGATGAATATGTCCGTATCCCATAGATGGTACTTATAATTTTGTGATATTGAAAAATAATACCTATGAGAACACAACGATTCATCACAATCGTGTGCCTGTTGCTTTGGACAGCCGCACACTTGCACGCGTACGAAAAACGCGACTTGTTGCAGAAGGAGGCCGATTTTGAGAAGGTCAAATCCGCGTTGATAATGGGGCAGAAGTGGGTGCCTTATCCTGATTATTCCGACCGGGCCGGTTGGGATAAATTTCTTGGTGATTATAAAGAAGATTATATCCGGAAAGGAGAAAGTTTTTTGGATTATGAATGGAAGATTGTAAAGGCAACCGATTATCTGGAATATGGACGGAGCGGGAGCCGGACGATTATGGAGAGTCCGTTTGGACAGAACAATTCCGCACTCGGAAGTTTGTTTATGGCAGAGATGGCCGAAGGAAAGGGACGCTTTGTCGACCAGATTATCAATGGCGTTTTTGTCAGCTGTGAAATGACAAGCTGGGCGTTGTCGGCCCATTTGGGATTACAGAAGATCGGAGGATGTTTTCCGAGTTATGAAGAACATGTGATCGACTTGGGTTCGGGAAACCTGGCCTCCCAGTTGTCTTGGATTTATTATTTCCTGAAACCTTCTTTTGATCAGGTAAATCCCTTGATTTCAAAAAGGCTGCGGCATGAATTGCAAGTCCGTATCCTCGATACCTATATGAAAGAGGATCATTTCTGGTGGATGGCGTTCCACCTGAAACCCGGCGGATTGGTGAATAACTGGAATCCGTGGTGTAACTTCAATGTGCTGCAATGTTTCTTCCTGCTCGAAAATGACCGGGATAAATTGGCGAAAGCGGTTTACCGGACAATGACTTCTGTGGACCATTTCATCAACTATACGCATGGTGACGGAGGTTGTGAAGAAGGGCCTTCCTACTGGGGACATGCTGCCGGAAAGATGTACGATTATCTGCAGATGCTTTATGATGGGACCGGTGGTAAAATCTCCCTGTTCGATCAGCCTATCATTAAAAATATGGGTGAATATATTGCCCGTTCCTATGTGGGTAACGGTTGGGTGGTCAATTTTGCCGATGCTTCTGCCAAAGGAGGAGGCGATGCCGATCTTATTTTCAGATACGGGAAGGCGGTCGGAAGTCCGCTCATGATGAGCTATGCCGCTTATCTCAGAAGTCTTTTTGGCAAAGACGGTATTCCCTCCGGTGATCCTTTCCGCCTGTTCCAAACTTTGCTTTCGCGTGAAGAATTGGAAGGAATGAGCGCCGATTACCAGGCGCCCGGCTATTCCTGGTATCCGGAAACCGAATTTTGCTATATGACCAACAAGAACGGCTTTTTCGTGGCAACGAAAGGTGGCTATAATAATGAAAGCCATAATCATAATGATGTAGGAACCTTCTCCCTTTACTTAAATACAACGCCTGTCTTTATCGATGCCGGGGTCGGGACTTATACCCGCCAGACATTCAGTTCCGAACGCTATTCTATCTGGACGATGCAGAGCAATTATCATAACCTGCCTATGATTAATGGTGTGCCGGAGCAGTTCGGTTCGGAATATAAGGCTACGGATGTGCGGTTCGATCCGAAGCGCATGTATTTCTCTGCAAATATTGCGACAGCTTATCCGGCAGAAGCGAATGTAAAGAAGTGGGTCCGTTCGTACCAGTTGGGAAAGAATTCTTTGAAAATAGAAGATTCATTCTCTTTGAACAAGGCGGATCGACCGAATCAGATCAATTTCCTCACTTGGGGGAAAGTGGATATTTCTGTTCCGGGAGTCGTGACCGTTGAAGTGAACGGCGAGAAAGCTCGGATGACGTATAATAAGGAGGCTTTTGTTCCTGCTATCGAGACGGTAAGGCTGGACGATCCCCGATTGTCGAACGTATGGGGCGAACAGATCTACCGCGTATCGTTGAACGCCAAGAAGCAACCGCTTTCCGGTTCTTATTCTTATACAATAACAACAATAAAATAATTGATACACGATGAAAAATTTGATTGCATTTGCTTTTTCGGCATTTCTGCTATCTTGTGCGGGTGCCCCTAAAACAGAGGAAAAAAGTTTTATCGACGAGAATATCGATTTTGCCCGTGCACAAATAGGGAATGAAATCGGTGTGATCGAAGCGAGTGGAAAATGCCTGAACCCGGTGACGCTGAAAACGGACAGTTCCGTTTACTATTGCGGATATGCGGATTGGAGGAGCGGCTTTTTCCCCGGATCGGTCTGGTATTTGTATGAACTGACAGGGGATAGCACGTTGCTGCCATTGGCCGCCAAATATACGGAAGCCATAGAGGAAGCTAAGAACCTTACCTGGCATCATGATATCGGATTTATTGTGAATTGCAGTTTCGGGAATGGCTTACGTCTGTCCGGAACGCCTTCTTATAAGGATGTAATGGTGCAGGCAGCCAAGTCGTTGTCTACCCGTTTCCGTCCGGCGGCCGGGATCATCCAGTCTTGGGATGTGGAACGCGGATGGCAATCCGAACGGGGGTGGGAATGCCCGGTTATCATCGACAATATGATGAACCTGGAGTTGATGTTCGAAGCAACCCGTTTGTCCGGCGACTCTTCTTTCTATAAGATTGCGGTGTCACATGCCGACCGTACCATGCAGGAACATTTCCGTCCGGATGGAAGTTGCTACCATGTGATCGATTACAGTATCAAGGACGGCAAAGTGCGCCATCGCCAGACGGCTCAGGGATATGCAGACGAATCTATCTGGAGCCGTGGACAGGCATGGGCTATTTATGGCTATACGGTCTGTTATCGTGAAACCAAAGATCGTAAATATCTGGATCAGGCCTTGAAAACTTTCAATATGATGAAGAACCTGAAGAATATGCCGGAAGATCTGGTTCCTTACTGGGATATGTCAGCTCCGAATATCCCGAACGAACCGCGTGACGTTTCGACGGCTTCCTGTATCGCTTCCGCCCTTTATGAGATCAGCACGATGGATGTACCGGATGCAGCCGGCTATAAAACGTATGCCGACAGCATCATGGTTGCTCTTGCTTCTCCGGCTTATCGGGCTGCATTGGGTACGAACGGGAACTTCCTGCTGATGCATTCCGTAGGTAGCATCCCTCATAATTCGGAAATAGACGTGCCGTTGAACTATGCCGATTACTACTATCTGGAGGCACTGAAACGTAAACGGGATATCGAGAAAGAAATTTTATAAATAATATCCGTAACTTTGCTTATCCGCGTATCGAGACCGATAAGGAAGGGCAGTTCCCGTTCGATAGGCCTTACTATTTATTGATCGATATGCAACTTGGCGGTGTATGGGTCGGTGGAGTGGATTCGCTGGACTTGCCGGTTGAAATGAAGGTGGACTGGGTACGATATTATAGGAAGGATTGATATACTTAATTTGAATAGCATGAAAATAGGAAAATTGATTTTTGCGTTGGTATTTCTGATGTTGTTTGCCGATGCCTCGATGGCTGCCAAGTGGAAAGCCAAACATGTAGTTTTGATCGGTCTGGACGGCTGGGGCGCTTATAGCGTGGAGAAGGCCGAGATGCCGAATGTGAAGAAGCTGATGGCTGAAGGATCTTATACGTTGAAAAAACGCTCTGTCCTTCCGTCTTCCAGTGCCGTGAACTGGGCTTCCATGTACATGGGCGCCGGACCGGAGCTTCACGGCTATACGGAATGGGGGTCTCAGACGCCGGAACTTCCTTCCCGCGTGTTGAATAAAGATGGTATTTTCCCGACCGTATTCAGTTTGCTTCGCGAATCCGATCCGAAAGCTGAAATCGGTTGTATCTGCGAATGGGCGGGAATCCGTTACGTTGTCGATACGTTGGCTTTGAGCTATGATAAAAATATTACGGAAAAGCCTCAGAATCCGGCCACTGCCAAATGTGCGGTCGAATATATCAAGAGCGCACGTCCTGCTTTGGTGAATATCGTTTTTGACGAACCGGACCATGTCGGACACGCAGAAGGCCATGACACGCCTGCTTATTATGAGAAGCTGAAAGAACTCGATGGCTATGTCGGTCAGATTGTCCAGGCGGTTAAGGATGCCGGTATGCTGGATGAAACGATTTTCATTGTTACTGCCGATCATGGCGGTATCAAAAAAGGACATGGCGGCAAGACCATGGAAGAAATGGAAACTCCTTTTATCATCTCCGGCAAGGGAATCAAGAAAGGCTATGAATTCGAGGAAAGCATGATGCAATTCGACTGTGCTTCCACGATTGCTTATATTTTCGGACTGAAACAGCCGCAGGTTTGGATCGGCCGCCCGATGACTCAGGTATTTAAATGAGCGTCGTATCCGTACGAATGTATGAATTACTGACAAAATGTCTTTTCGTACTCTAACGACGGTAGTCTTCTATAATTAAATATGCTGTCGTGCATGCACAATTCGTCATTTCTATAAGAAAATGCCCTTTTGTTTGTGTACGACAGTTTATTTTTTCTCTTCTTCTCTCTCTTTCTCGGCCTTCTTTCTGTATTCGGCCGGCGTAATTTCGAACTGCGCCTTGAAGCAGCGGGTGAAATAACGTGGAGAACCGAAGCCTAACTGGTCGGAAATGTCGGCAATCTGCAAATCCGGGTTATTTGTCAACATGGTTGCGGCTCGTTTCAGTTTGCAACTGAGGACGAAGTCGTTCGGAGTCATGCCTGTCAGCGCTTTGAATTTTGCATATAAGGAACTCCGGCTGAGTCCCAGTTCACGGGCCATCATATTCATGTCGAAGTCGATATTATCCAGGTTCTTTTCGATGATCGAGTTGACTGTATCCAGGAATTTCTGGTCGATCGGGTTGCTTGCCAGCGATTGTGCATCGAAATCTTTCTGCCGGCTGAACTTCTTTTGCAGGATGATACGGTTGCGGACCAGGTTATTGCAGCGTGCCACCAGTACCTTTGCATTGAACGGTTTATTGATATAATCGTCGGCACCCCGCTGCAACCCTTCGATGTTTTGCTCGGCGGAAGTGAGTGCCGTAAGCAGGACGACCGGGATGTGGCATACGTCAAAATCGTTTTTGATCTTCAGGCACATTTCCGTACCGGACATTTCCGGCATCATGACATCGCTCACGATGATATCCGGCCGTTCTTCGCGTGCCTTTTCCAATCCCTCTTTGCCGTTTCGTGCCAGCAGGACGCGGTAGATCGGCGAGAACAGGGAACTCAGTATCTGGAGCAATTCTTCGTTGTCTTCGACCAACAGGATCGTACGGGGTGAATCGTCTCCTTCGATCAGTATCTCTTTTTGTTCCGTATCGGAAAACTCCTCCATATGATCGGTAAAGGCGACCGTGTCGGGGATCAGGCTTTCCGTCTGCTTTTCCTGCTGCTCCCGTGCCAGTTCTTCTTCGGTAAAATGCGTGCAGCCTTTCCGGAGGCGGACAATGAAAATACTGCCGTAGCCCGGCGTACTTTCCACTTGTATCGTTCCGTGATGCAACTCGATTATGTTTTTGGTCAATGAAAGCCCGATCCCTGTGCTGGGAGTCTTGGCGATGTTCGAGAGGCCGTTTTCTGCCTGATAGAAGCGGTCGAATATCTTATCTATATCCTCCTTGCTGATGCCGATACCGTTGTCGATTACTTTAATGGTAACTTCATCCTCCTTGTTCTCCAAAATCATTTCAATGGTCGCGTTCGGCTTGGTGTACTTGAAAGCATTGGAAAGCAGGTTATAGAATACCTTTTGCATTTGCTTCGGATCGAAGCAGCACGAAACATTCTCCTGCGGAGCCGTGAAGTTATAAGTGATGGAACGGCTGGACGCATATTCATAAAAAGACAGGTAAATTTCTTTCAGGAACGGGACGATGTCTTGCTCGTACACTTTCAGCTTCATGTGTCCTTGTTCCAGTTTACGGAAATCGAGCAACTCGCTGATCAGGTTCCGCATATGATAGGTGTTTTTATACACTTTCAGCAGTTTGTTGTATACGGAAGGAGACAATGAACTGCTTTGCAATAAGATTTCTATCTGGGAAATAATCAGTGTCAACGGCGTCCTGAACTCATGCGAGATGTTGGAGAAGAACTGCAGCTTTGCCTGGTTCAACTCTTCGATCGCCTCTTTTTCCTTCCGTTCCATTTCCAGTGAAGTTTGCAACATGTATTGCGATTTCTTGAAACGGTAAATACTGTACAGTATGCTGATGATCAATACGAAGTAGAGGAAATAAGCCAATTTGGAGGCATACCAGGGAGAATGGATATGGATGTCCATCTTGATGGTACGGGGGTGTTCCAGATTCGGGTCGTATTGTATTTCCCTGACAATAAGCGTATATTTCCCGGGGTTCAAGTTCGTATAGAAGATATTGTTATCCTTGCTGGGAATCCATTTCTTGTCGAAACCTTCCAGCATGTATTCATAAGATGCTTTTTTCAGCGTATTGACATAGTTGTTCGATGTAAAGGTGAAAATCAGGTTATTCTGGTTATAGGCCAGCTCTATTCTCTGGGTATAGGGAAGTGCGGTGGTCAATACTTTGCTGGGGTCACCGGGAAGAACCTGTTCGTTGTTGATAAACAAGTCCGAAAAATACAGTTGGTAATCTTTGGAAGAGTTGAACAACTGCTGTTCGAAGAAAGTCGCCATGCCATTGCTGCCGCCGACGAATATTTCCCCGTTTTTGCAGGTTAGGATTCCGCAACCGATGTTTATGCCGGAGAGAGGCAAGGCCGTGCTTAACTCCACGACCTTGAACAGGTTTTGGTCCGGATCGAAGAAGGTAATGCCTTTATCGCCTGTTATCACCAATTGGTTCAGTGTCGACAACGTCAGTTCATAGCAATAGTCGCTGGCGATAAAGCTGTTTTCGGTCGTATATCCGATAAATCGTTTGTTTTTCTCGTCATAGTAGAACAGGCCGGAGCCACGGGTGCCGAGGAAGATCCGTCCCTCCTTGTCTTCGATTATTTGGGATATGGGAAATGTACCCAACCCGTTTTCACCGGAACGGAATTGCACCTTGTCTTCTTCGTTTTCGAGGTTGATCTTCCAGACCCCTTTGCCGTAGGCCTGCCACATGTATCCTTTCGAGTCGATGAGGAAGCAGGTGTTCCCGTAGTACTTGCCACTTTTGAACAACGGAGATACTTTTTCTGTATCCAAATTCATTTTGAAGATGCCTTTCGGTCCGGTGCAGATCAATTCGTTATTATAGATTCTCATCTGGTTGATCCGGTCGCCGGCTATTACGGCGTAGGACGGATCTTCGAAATAGGGGTTCTTGAACCGTTTGTTTTTGATGTCATAGATGGACAGTCCCCCGGTATGTGTCCCGATATACAGTTTGTTGCGTTCCGGGCTGTAGGCTATTGCCTTCAGGTTGTTATGGGCGATGGAGTTGCGGTTCTCGTCGGCCATGAAGTAGGTGAACTTCTTTGTTTTCCGGTCGAAGAAGTTCAGTCCGCCGCCTTCGGTACAGATCCAGATGTTATTGTCCTTGTCTTCCACCATCTTGCCGACGAAAGGATAATTCAGGCAATCGCTCCGGGTGTTGTTGGCTGCATAGACCGTGAAAATATCTGTCTCCGGGTTGAAATAATTGACGCCGCCGTAATAAGTCCCCAGCCAGATCGTGCCTTGCCTGTCTTTGTAAACGGGGAATACGGATGAATGGGCCATGCTGCCGGGCAAAGGGTTGCGGGCATAAACTTCGAACCGGTCGCTGATCGGATTGTATTTGTTTAGCCCTGTGAAGGTGCCGAACCAGATGTTCCCGAAGTTGTCTTCCACGAAATCCCGGACCTGGTTGCTCGATATGTTGTTGGGATTGGAGGGATCGTAGCGGTAGCGGGTGAAATTGCCGTGCACGTCCCTCTTGTACATGCCGTTCATGCGGATGGATATCCAGAGATTATATTTGGAGTCTTCATACAGGTCGTAAATGTCTTCGCCCATGATCATGCAGGTGAGTGATTTGTCGTCATTCATTTTGAAGAGTCCGTCTGTCGTGCCGATCCAGTACCGGCCGCCGGAATCTTCCAGCAAACAGGTGGCGCGTTGATCCCGGCTTTCCAGTTTCGTGACGAAATCGAATTCGTTCCGATCCGGGTTCCAGGTGAATACGGAGTCGGCTATTCCCACCCATATCGTTCCTTTGATGGAAGCGACGGTATATACGTTCGATTCCTTCAGGCAGGAGAATTTCTGTGTCCGGATGTCATAGCGGATCAGGGAATTGTCGGAGTCGAAGAAAACATTCCCGTCTTTGTCGCCGGCAATGAAGTGTGTCTGGTTGCCTATCGGGTTGGCATTCTGGCGGTGGTATTCGGACGGTTTGTACACCGTGGTCTGTACTCCGTCGTAGATGCTGATGCCTTCTTCCGTTCCGAACCACATTCTTCCTAAATGATCCTGGTAGATGGCCATGACAGAAAGCTGCGACAGGCCTTCCTGCATGCCTATATGTTTGAAATAGATCGGATATAAGCCGGAACAGAATCCTAAGAGCATTATGAATGATAAGATGATTCTTCTCATAGTATATGACATTGTCAGTTGTTTGTTCGAGGGGCTAAGGTAAAGAAATTTTTCTAACCGTTAAAGGATGTTGTACTAAATGTTCTGCCCTGTGTTCGTATTTAGGCGGTATTTATTCCGTTGTTAGAACGATTTTGTGAAAATGTTTTTATCTTTACGGATGTTTTGATGACAATATGATATAAACAGATACGATTATGAGTGTTTTTGGAAAGTTCCCCCGTACGTTTTGGGTGGCCAATGTAATAGAATTGTTCGAGAGATGGGCCTGGTATGGCTTCTTTATGCTGTTTGCGAACTACCTGACCGGTTCGTCCGATGCCGGAGGTCTGGAGTTTACCCAGGAACAGAAAGGCTGGCTGATGGGAGTCGGGACAGGGATTCTCTACTTCCTTCCGGTCTTGACCGGCGCGATCGCCGACCGGTACGGATACCGGAAGGTGCTGTTCCTCGCTTTTCTGATCTATGTGTCGGCTTTCCTGTTATTACCTCGTTTCTCTACTTTTACGGGCGTTTTCCTTATGTACTTGTATCTGGCGGTGGGAGCGGCGTTGTTCAAACCGATCATATCGGCTACGGTTGCCAAGACGACAACGGATGCGACAGCCTCCATCGGTTTCGGCATCTTTTATATGATGGTGAATATCGGGGCTTTCTTCGGACCTCTTGTCACTTTGCTTTTTAAAGGGACGTCGTCTTTGATCTTTTATGTGTCGGCCGGGATTATTTCGTTGAATTTTATCCTGTTGTTGTTCTATAAGGAGCCGGGGCGCATGGAGGATGAAAAGAGCACGGAACGTTTGTCCGAGACGTTAGCCGGCATATTCCGGAATATGGGCAGTATCTTGAAAGACGTGAAGTTCATCATTTTCCTTCTGATTGTGGCCGGTTTCTGGACGATGTATAACCAGCTGTTTTTTACCTTGCCGGTGTTTATCTCACAATGGGTCGATACGAGTGTCTTGTATGATTTCTTCCAGGTTCATTTTCCTTTTATCAGCCATAACTACAGTCCGGCTCCCGGTGTTATGGACCCGGAGTTTGTGACGAATATAGATGCGCTTTACATCATTTTGTTCCAGGTGCTGGTTTCGAGCGTTGTCATGAAGATGAAGCCCTTACGCTCCATGATGTCCGGCTTTCTGGTCTGTGCGGTCGGAATGTCGCTGACGCTTGCCTTCCAGAATGTGTTGTTTACGATGGTCGCCATTCTGGTCTTCTCTTTAGGTGAAATGGCGGGATCGCCCAAGATCACGGAATATATCGGACGGATCGCTCCGGCTGACAAGAAGGCTTTGTACATGGGATATTCCTTTATCCCTGTCTTTTTAGGAAATGTTTTGGCGGGTATTATCTCAGGATCGGTCTACCAGCATATGTCGGACAAGGTAATGATAGTCCGGGAATATGTGGCGGGAAAAGGCCTTTTGATCCCGGAAGGGTTGTCGAATAATGCTTATTTCGATGAGGTCGCCAGGCAGTCCGGCATGAGTCCGCGCGAATTGACCGATTTCCTGTGGAACGCTTATCATCCTTCGCAAATCTGGATGGTCCTGATGGCGATTGGCGTCGGAGCGGCTTTTGCCTTATTCGTGTATGACAGGGTGACTTCCCGTTCCGACGGTTGATTCAAGGTTTGCCGTAAGGCACTGCCGGTTCGTTCAGGTATTGCGGAGAGCAATTACGAAGTGTGTAGGCCAGGCGCGATGGTTCGCGGCGGTTATCCCATAATACAAGAACAGTGATGGTCTCGTCGTTGAAATGATAGAAAAGCGAATAGTTGGGAACGACTACAAAATAACGTATATGCGGATATTCCGTAGCATGGCCGGAAAGAGGAAAGAGGGCCGCTTGTCCGGCTGCTTCTTTGAAGTCCTCCTTTAACTTTTTGCTGTAATGTTTATTTCCGTTACGCTGATTATAAAACTTAAAAATGTCTTTGATTTCTAAGCGTGCATTTTCTGTCCAAACGATATTTAGTCTGTGGTTAGCCATTTGTCGAAATATTTTTCCATTTCTTCTTCTGTATGTACTTCTCCATTGCGCATTTGCTCCATAGCTCTATCTATTCTCTCTTTCAGTTCGGGAGAAAAGTAGAGAACATCGTTTGGATTGGACTGTTTTTCCCGTTCATTGAGCAATTGTTCAATATCGTCAAGCAGGCTCTCATCCGATATTTCGTTCAGACGTTCGATCAGATTTTGCTTTCTGAGTTCAAAGTATGTCATAATCTTTTGGTTTTTAAATAGGTTTGCAAGGTAGTCAAAAGTCTTGGATCAGACAACTAAAAAAGCATTATCTTTGCAGGCATGAAAAAGCAAGCCTTTATTTTTTATCCGCTTTTGTTTGTTCTCCTGTTGCTGCTGTTTGCCGGCGGGCTGGTGTATGGTGCCGTCTCGATACCGGTTGAAAGTGTGGTGAACATATTGTTGGGAGAAGGGACAGAGCGGCTTGCATGGCAGAATATCGTGTTGCAGAGCCGTTTTCCCCAGGCGGTGACGGCATTGCTGGCAGGCGCTTCGCTGGCGGTCAGCGGACTGTTGTTACAGACGCTGTTCAGGAACCCGCTTGCCGGTCCTTCTATCTTGGGAATCAGTGACGGGGCCAATTTGGGAGTCGCCGCGGTCATGCTCTATTTCGGCGGTTCGCTGAGTATGGTGGCCGATTTGCCGATCAGCGGCTATCTGGCGGTGATCATGGCTGCTTTCGGTGGCGCGGCCTGCATTTTGGGATTGATCATTTATTTCTCGGCGAAGGTGAAGAATAACGTCATGTTGCTGATTATCGGTATTATGATCGGTTATCTCGCTTCATCGTTGATCTCGGTTCTGAATTATTATGCGTCGACCGACAAGGTGCATGCATTCGTGATGTGGGGATTGGGGAACTTCTCCGGGGTTTCCTTGCAACAGCTGCCCTATTTTGCCGGTTTTGCTTGTATGGGATTGCTGTTGGCCATTCTTTTGATCAAGCCGCTGAACGCATTGCTCTTAGGAGAAATGTATGCCGCCAATTTAGGAATCAGGATCAGGCGGACACGCATGTTGATCCTCCTGTGCACGGGGTTGCTTACTGCGACTACGACTGCCTTTTGCGGTCCGATCTCCTTTATCGGGCTGGCGGTTCCGCATGTCGCGCGTTTGATGTTGGGCTCGTCCAACCATAAGATGCTGGTTCCCGTTACGCTGCTGACCGGTTCTTGCATCGCCTTGCTGTGTAATCTGCTGATGGTGCTGCCGGGCACGCATAACATCTTACCGCTGAATGCCGTGACCCCGATGCTCGGTGCGCCTGTCATCATTTATGTGATCGTGAACCGGAAGAACATCCAATACTTTGATTGATCGATCTATGACAAAAATTGCTGCAATAGAAACAAAAGGGCTCTCCATCGGTTACCTGCTGAAAGGCGGTAGGCGGAAAGTGGTCCATGACGATTTGAACCTGCAACTCGTTTCGGGCGAGGTGACCTGCTTGTTGGGATTGAACGGCGCTGGCAAGTCGACGCTCCTCCGTACGCTTTGCGGTTTCCAGCCTCCGCTCGGTGGGGAAATACGTTTGATGGGGAAACCGCTCTCCGGTTATTCGCAGGCGAACTTTTCCCTGACTGTCGGTGTTGTACTGACGGAAAAAACGAATGCAGGCGGAATCACCGTCTATGAGTTGGTTGCGTTGGGCAGGCATCCTTATACCGGCTTTTTCGGACAGCTGAAGAAACAGGATCGCCTTGTCGTCGAACAGTCGCTCGAAGCTGCCGGAATCGCTCATAAAGCCAGTAACTACGTTTCGGAACTGAGCGACGGTGAACGGCAGAAGGCTATGATTGCCAAAGCGCTCGCCCAACAGTGCCCGATCATCCTGCTGGACGAACCGACCGCCTTCTTGGATGTGACCAGCCGTATCGAAACAATGGTTTTGCTGCATCGTCTGGCAGTCGAGCAAGAGAAAGCGATTCTGCTTTCCACCCACGACCTGGACTTGGCTATCCAAATGGGGGATTGCCTCTGGCTGCAGGAGAAAGGGCGCCCGATGGTTGGCGGGACTCCCGAAGACTTGATCATGAGCGGAGCTTTCGAATCTTTTTTCGGCAAGGAAGGAATCGTGTTCGATCCGGCAACCGGAAAGCTGAATGCGGAAGCCCCCACGTCGCCCATCGGTGTGGAAGGCGACTTCCTGACTTCTTATTGGGTCGGGAATGCCCTGGTCCGCAATGGCTACCGCCCTTCGCCCGTAAAGGAAGGGCAGTTGAATATCACTTGCAAGAGCCCGCATGAACTGATAGCGGTTTTCCCCGATGGAAGGCAGGAAAAGCTCCGGACAGTGGCGGAACTCGTGTCTTTTATCGGCGTATTAGAATGTGTTGATATATAATATATTACAGTTTCCTCCCGTAGGAAACTGCAGTTCCCCTTGCAGGGAACTGTCGTTTCTTGCCGGGGGAACGAGAGTTTCCCTATTAGGGAACAAGAGTTTCTAAGTAAGGAAACGCGTTTTATGTATAGAAAAAAAAGAATATGGCAAACGAAATAACGTGGCGGCTGGAGCATGAAAAGATCGGCCGCCTATTAGTACATTATGCGATACCGGCTGTGATCGGTACAATGGTGAATGCTCTCTATAATATTGTCGACCGTATCTTTATCGGTCAGGGAGTCGGTCCGCTGGCGATGGCCGGACTGACGCTGACGTTCCCTATCCTGCTGTTCCTCCAGGCGTTCGGTATGCTTGTCGGGGCGGGGGCGGCGACTCGTGTTTCCATTCATTTGGGACGAAAGGCGAATGAGATGGCGGAGAAAGTGTTGGGAAATGCATTGACCCTGACGTTCATCATAACGCTCGTTACGGTAGTCCCCTGCATGATCTGGATGGAAGACCTGCTGCTCGCTTTCGGAGGAAGTGAACAGACTATTCCCTATGCGAAGGACTATCTGGATATCGTAGTCCCGGGGACGATCCTGACTTCGCTCAGCTTTGGTTTCAATGCCGTCATGCGTGCTTCGGGTTATCCGAAGAAGGCGATGTACACGATGCTGATCGGGGCGGTAGCGAATGTGATGCTCGATCCCGTTTTTATTTTCTGGCTGGATATGGGAATTAAAGGGGCTGCCATCGCGACGATCATCTCGATGCTGCTCTGTACTCTTTTCGTGATGAATCATTTTGTCCGGAAAGACAGTATTGTCCGTTTCCGCAGGGGAACGTTCAAGTTGGAAAAGCATGTGGTCTGGAACATTCTGACGATCGGCGTTTCGCCTTTTGCGATGCAGTTGGCGGGAAGTCTGGTGGTGGTGATCCAGAACTATGCGCTCAAACAACACGGGGGAGACTTGGCATTGGGGGCAAACGGCATTATCACCAGTGTCGGGATGCTTTTGGTGATGCTGATTATCGGGATCGCGCAGGGAATGCAGCCGATTGTCGGTTTCAACTTCGGGGCAAAGAAATACGGACGCGTCCAGGAGACGTTGCGCCTGGTCATCATAACCGCGACCATTATCATGGGGATCGGTTGCTTCTTCAGCGTGGCGTTTCCGAAACTCATCGCCCGTGCCTTTACGAACGATCCGGCTCTGTTGGATGTCACGGCAAACGGTTTGCGGATCAGCTTGCTGGTGTTTGTGGTCGTAGGTTCGCAGATCTCGATCAGCCAGTTTTTCCAGAGTATCGGGATTGCCTGGAAGGCCATGTTTCTGAGTCTAAGCCGCCAAGTCTTGTTCCTGATACCGGCGATGTTGCTGTTCTCCCGCTTTTGGGGGCTGGACGGGGTCTGGTATGCCGCTCCCTTCTCTGATTTTGTTGCCGCGGTAACTGCCTGGCTCTTTTTATGGTACCATGTTAAAAACATGAAAAGTAAAAGTTCGGATTGAACTTTTTACTATCTTGTTTGTCTACTATATGAAAGTAGATTGATTAGGTTTCAACTAAAAGAATGAGAAGTATGAAAAGAGTATTATTAGTACTGGCTGTCCTGCTTTTTGGTGCAGGGACAATGATGGCCCAGCAGGATAAAGCTGCCGAGAAGGCCGCAAAGAAAGCAGAAAAAGAAGCCAAGAAAGCTGCCGAGGCAGCCGAACAGATGGCCTTGTTCGAACAAGGCATACAAGCACTGAAAGAGAAAGATTTCGTGTTGGAAGCCGAACGTGTCGAGTTTAAGCGTGGGCGGTTCGTCTATGTGACGCCGAGCACGAACTTCGTTTCCATGAAAGGCGACCGGGCGACTATCCAGTTGGCTTTCAATACTGCCGCTGCCGGCCCGAACGGGATCGGAGGCATCACGGTCGACGGAAGTGCTTCGAATATAGAGATGAAAACAGACAAAAAAGGAAATGTTACATTCAGTATGATGGTACAAGGTGTCGCAGTCTCCGCCAATGTGACGATCCGTATGGTGAAAGGCACGAACAAATGTACGGCAACTGTGAGTCCGAACTTCAACAGCAACCGTATTTCGTTTACCGGTTACCTGTATCCTTCGGATCAGTCCAATGTGTTTAAGGGACGCGCCATCTGAGGTGTAGATTCTTTTGTTCAGGAAAAGCTGCTTTCGGAAAGGGAAGCAGCTTTTTTTATGCAACGTATTTTATATCTTTGTTCTCTAAATTATCATAAACATAAAAGTCATGCAATTAGCAATAGATCAGAAAGACATAGATAAGTTCCTGATGGTGGGTGACAAGGTGCTTATCAAGCCGAAGAACCCGCAGAGCCAGACAAAATCCGGATTGTACCTGCCGCCTACCGTCCAGCAGGAGAAGATTCAGAGCGGCTATATCATCAAGGTCGGTCCCGGTTTCCCGCTTCCTTCCCAGAGTGAGGAACATGAAGTATGGGAAAAGAAGAAAGAGGGCGAGGTGCATTATCTTCCTTTGCAGGCGCATGAGGGAGATCTGGCTGTCTTTCTGCAGAATGCGGCCTACGAGATCAATTTTAATGAAGAGAAGTTCCTGATTGTCCCTCATTCGGCTATTTTGATGTTGGTTCGCGACGAAGGTTTGTTCGAATAACTCCTTTTTGTTTGGCAAAATACTGTGCTATCCAGTTTTTTGATGTATTTTTGCAACCAAATCAACAAGACTAACTATCAATAGTAGCGATTATAATGAATAAAATTGTAAGTAAAGAACATTTCTCTGCCAACGTAGTGAAACTGGAAGTGGAAGCACCTTTGATTGCCCGCTCCCGTAAGGCAGGCCACTTTGTTATCGTGAAGGTGGGTGAGAAGGGCGAACGTATTCCCCTGACCATTGCCGGAGCTGATACCACGAAAGGAACCATCACACTCGTGATCCAGGCTGTAGGCGGTTCGTCGAAGAAGATATGCGAACTGAATGTCGGCGATTATATTACCGATCTCGTCGGCCCGCTGGGGCAAGCCACCCATATCGAGAAAGTCGGTACGGTCGTGTGTGCCGGCGGCGGTGTCGGAGTGGCTCCTTTATTGCCGATCGTGGAGGCTTTCCATAAGGCGGGCAACCGTGTGATCGTAGTGCTGGCCGCCCGTACAAAGGACCTGGTGATCCTGGAAGAACAGATGCGTGCCAACTCCGATGAGGTGATCGTGATGACAGACGACGGTTCTTACGGTACGAAAGGTTTGGTGACGAATGGCGTGGAAAGTGTGATCAACCGCGAAAAGGTGGATCTGTGCGTCACGATCGGCCCGGCCGTCATGATGAAATTCGTCTCTGCCCTGACGAAGAAGTACGAGATCCCGACCGTCGCCTCCCTGAACACGATCATGGTGGACGGGACCGGAATGTGCGGCGCTTGCCGTATCACGGTCGGAGGGAAGACGAAGTTCGTCTGTGTGGACGGACCGGAGTTCGACGCTCACCAGGTAGACTTCGATGAGATGTTGATGCGCCTCGGTGCTTATAAAGATATTGAAAAGAAATAACGAAACCACAGTAAACAAATGACAACAGAAGAACTGATCGCTGCCCGTCGTGCCGAACCGTGGAGAGAAGCACTGCGTAAAAGCAAAAAGAATAAGGAACGCACGGATATTCCCCGTGTGGAGATGAATGAACTGGATGCGGAATACCGCAGCCATACCCGCCTCGAAGAGGTGAACCTCGGATTGACGAAAGAACAGGCCATGCAGGAAGCCCGGCGTTGTCTGGACTGTCCGAATCCTACCTGTATGCAAGGATGCCCGGTGAGTATCAATATCCCGACTTTTGTGAAGAACATCGAGCGGGGCGAGTTCCTGGAAGCGGCCAAAGTGCTGAAGGAAACAAGCGCGTTGCCGGCTGTCTGCGGCCGTGTATGCCCGCAGGAAAAACAGTGCGAGAGCAAGTGCATTCATCTGAAGATGGGGAAACCGGCTGTCGCAATCGGTTACCTAGAGCGTTTTGCCGCCGATTACGAACGGGAAAGCGGAAACATTTCCGTTCCGGAAGTGGCGGAGAAGAACGGCATTAAGATTGCCGTTGTCGGTTCCGGTCCCGCCGGCCTCTCTTTTGCCGGCGATATGGCGAAGCGCGGCTATGACGTGACGGTGTTCGAAGCCTTGCACGAGATCGGCGGCGTATTGAAATACGGTATTCCCGAATTCCGTCTGCCGAATAAGATCGTGGATGTCGAAATAGAAGTCCTCCGCAAGATGGGGGTGAAGTTCATGACAAACTGTATTGTCGGTAAGACGATCAGCTATGAAGACCTGCATACCGATGGTTTCAAAGGAATCTTCGCAGCCAGTGGCGCCGGGCTTCCTAACTTTATGAATATTCCGGGCGAGAACCTGATCGGGGTGATGTCGTCCAACGAATACCTGACGCGTGTCAACCTGATGGATGCAGCCAATCCGGATAGCGATACGCCTGTCTTGCAGGGTAAGAAGGTGGCTGTCATCGGTGGTGGCAATACGGCGATGGACTCGGTCCGTACGGCACGCCGTTTGGGGGCCGAACGTGCCATGATCGTCTACCGCCGCAGCGAAGAAGAGATGCCTGCCCGTCTGGAGGAAGTGAAACATGCCAAGGAGGAAGGTGTGGAGTTCATGACGTTGCATAATCCGGTCGAATATCTTGGTGACGAACGGGGGCGTGTCAAGCAGATGCGCTTGCAGAAGATGGAGCTGGGCGAACCGGATGCTTCCGGTCGTCGTCGTCCTGTTCCTGTCGAAGGAGCCATCGAAACGATCGATGTGGACGAAGTGATCGTCAGCGTCGGCGTTTCTCCTAATCCGCTTATCCCGCGTGCTTTCCAGGGATTGGAAGTAAGCAAGAAGGGAACGATCGTGGTGAATGAAGAAAATATGCGCTCCGCCTTGCCTGATGTATATGCCGGTGGCGACATCGTCCGTGGCGGCGCAACCGTAATCCTGGCAATGGGTGACGGCCGTAAGGCGGCCGTTGCGATGGATGAGGCTTTGGGGGATAAGTCGGGTCTTGTCGATAGAAAAGTATAGAGGATAATAACCTGAGAAATGAGGATCGTATCAAAAGCCGGGTGTGACACGAACGGACATTGATACGGTCCTCATTTGTGATAACCTATTTGTTTTTGTGGATAATCAAAGTCGAAATCTGCCAAATCTGCCCAATTTGCCAAGGGCACTTTATAAATGCATATTTTGATCGTATCTGTTGTAATGTGTTTATAATTAGTGTTCTATGAGCTTTTTCCTCCTCTTTTTATTCAATTTCCCGATACCATGGAGTGAAATACACGGACAAAAATTCCCTTTGCCTTTCAATCGGGAAGGCGGTGTGTCAAAACTCCTTTATCACGATCTTTAGGGCACGGATTTCACGGATTTACACGGATAAATTTATTATCTTTCCGTGTAATCCGCGTAATCCGTGCCTGAATTGTGTCTATTGTAAGCAGGATTTTCTTTTAGACACACCCTCTTGTAGGGGCGGGGTTCTACTATTATTCAATGTAGTTCCCTCCCGGTTCTGTATGGGGTGAAGTAAAATTCTGTCCGTGTAAGGGGCATGGTTCAATTGCATTCATGAGCTATGAAATGTGTTAATTTATTGATATATAATCTTTTACTCCTGTTTTTATCAAAATGCCGGCATTTATAATAGGGGGAGTAGATTTGGCAAACTTGGCAGATTTTTGTATTTTTCCGGGTAGGGGGCGGGTAGATTTATATGGTTCGGGCGTCTGTTTGAGGTTGGATGGGCATCCGTTTTTACATCGATGGGCATCCGTTTTTATATGGATGGGCATCCGTTTGGAAATGGATGCCTATGCATGGTGATACAAAGATATGCATTCATACATGCCAAAGGCTAAAAAATAAAAAGCCCCGCTATTCCTAAGAATAACGAGGCCTTTTGGAAGCGAGCGGAAGACGGGACTCGAACCCGCGACCCTAACCTTGGCAAGGTTATGCTCTACCAACTGAGCTACTTCCGCAAAACATGTTTGCTCAAACTTGTGTACTCGAAGCGGGACTTGAACCCGCACAGCCGCAATGGCCAAAGGATTTTAAGTCCTTCGTGTCTACCGATTCCACCATTCGAGCATCCCTTTCTCTTAAGAGATGAGCGGAAGACGGGACTCGAACCCGCGACCCTAACCTTGGCAAGGTTATGCTCTACCAACTGAGCTACTTCCGCGTTATTGCAATGTTTTCGTTTGCGAGTGCAAAGGTAGATTAAATTTTTGTTTCTGCAAATATTTTGGACGAAAAATTAATAGTTTCTTACATAAAGTTTATTGTTTGCTTGGGAAACAGAGTATTGTCGTAAATAACTTTTACTGGGCCCTTCAACAGGATTTCCAATACCATTTAAAATTTCGAATTTACTGCCACATTTAGGGCAGATAGCATAAATAGCGTTTTCATCCACTTCAACCTTTACATTTGCTTGGGCTTCAAAAGGACATGCTGCATCAAATGCATAGTAGGTTTCTCCAGTTCCTCCATTATTGCTAAAACCGTGATAAACCAAAACTCCACCAAATCCTGCAGTTTCAAGTGGACCGATATTTGATCGTGTATAAATTTTATAGGCTTGTACAGCTTTTAATGCACGATCCTCAAATGTCAAATCCAATTCAAGATAAACGGGATAATTAGGTATAGTAGTTTCTGCCACTTTAGAGCATGAAAATATACATAAAATAAACAAGCAAAATAAAAATCGTTTCATCGTTTATTAAGATAAGAGCTGTTGTTCAGCCTCGTTTACTCTATTAAACGCGAAACCGTCCACAATATTTTGCATCAGGGCGGAAATCCGGTCATTGCATAAATTACCGATACTTCCTTCGTGTGTATGGTGGACTTCCTTGACAGGCACGAATTTCCCCGCTTCGATGTTCAATCCGACCTGCTTGTAAGCGTCACGGAAAGGCACGCCTTCCAGAACGAGACGGTTTACTTCTTCCACACTGAAGAGGAGCGCATATTTGTCATCGTCTAAGATATGCTCGTTCACTTTCACTTCCCGCATCATGTGCGTAACCATGCGGAGGCAATCCTTCAACTCGTCGAAAGAGGGGAGGAATACCTCCTTTATGATCTGCAAGTCGCGGAAATAACCTGACGGAAGGTTGTTGCTGATCAGCGTAATCTGCTGGGGCAATCCTTGGAGTTTGTTACATTTGGCCCGTGTCAGTTCGAATACGTCCGGATTCTTTTTATGCGGCATGATGCTGGAGCCTGTCGTGAACTGATCCGGCAATTTGATAAAACCGAAGTTCTGGCTGTTGAACATGCAAGCGTCGAATGCCAGTTTGGAAAGTGTGGCCGCAATTCCGGCCATGGCAAAAGCCACGGTACGTTCCATCTTGCCGCGTCCCATCTGGGCGTAAACGACATTGTAATCGAGCGAGTCGAAGCCAAGCAGGTCTGTTGTCATCTGGCGTCGGAGGGGAAATGAAGATCCGTATCCGGCAGCAGAGCCTAACGGGTTGCGGTTGCAAACCTTATAGGCCGCCTGCATCATCTGCAAATCGTCGGCCAGGCTTTCGGCATAGGCGCCGAACCAAAGTCCGAACGACGACGGCATGGCAATCTGCAAATGCGTATATCCGGGAAGCAGCACGTCCTTATACCGGTTGCTCTGCGAGATCAGCACCTCGAACAGGCCGGATACCAGTTCTACGATTTCCTGGATCTGTGCGCGGGTGAACAATTTCAGGTCCAGTAACACCTGGTCGTTGCGTGAACGGCCGCTGTGTATCTTTTTACCCGTATCGCCCAAGCGGCGTGTCAGCATCAATTCTACCTGTGAGTGGACGTCTTCCACGCCCTCTTCAATTACAAACCGGCCGCTGTCGGCAACGGCATAGATATTTTTCAGTTCGGCAAGCAGAACCGTCAGTTCCTCTTTGGTAAGCAACCCGATGCTTTCCAGCATGGTGATATGAGCCATCGAGCCGAGCACGTCGTACTTGGCGAGATAGAGATCCATCTCCCGGTCTTTGCCTACCGTAAAGGTATCCACTTCCTGGTCTACCTGAACATTCTTTTCCCAAAGTTTCTGAGCCATCAAAAATACAATTAATAAGGCAGGGATGCCAGTATGGTCGATATCTTGTCGATCGCATCCTGCAACGGTTTTGATACCATTGGTTTGATAAACGGATTCAGTTCGGCGCGGACGGTTATTTTCATCCGTGTGTCGTTCTCTTCTACCTGTTTCAACTGGATCCAGAGGAACAGGGGGACAGGAGAGTTCGTAGTCGTGAATTTGATTGTCTGGTTCGGTTCACGTTCCACGATCTGGAAGGTTATCTTGCCTACCGGTGCGACGGAAAAACTGCAAGAGTCTTTGTCGAACTCGAAATCTTTAATCTTATCCTCCGGTATGCGGTCCTGCACCTTTTCCAGGTTGGAGAGGTCGGACAGCATATTAAAAATACGATCCTCGTTAAAGGGGATCGTTTTCACTTCACTAACAAATTCAGTCATTTCCACTTACTTTGCTTCGGGATTCCAGTTTGCCGGATCTTTGCGCCATTCCTGAAGGACTGCGATTTCGGATTCGTCAATGTAATCTGTGCGCAATGCTTCTTCCAGGACTGCATCGTAGTTGCTCAGGGTCGTCAACGTTACTTTTGCTTCTTTGAAAGCCTCTACTGCAACAGGGAAACCGTATGTGAAGATGGCAACCATGCCGGCAACGTCGCAACCGAAATTGCGGACAGCCTGTACGGCCTTCAAGCTGCTGCCGCCAGTAGAAACCAGGTCTTCTACGATCACGACTTTCGAACCCGGCTTCAGTTCGCCTTCGATCAGGTTTTCCAATCCATGATCTTTAGGAGTTGAACGGATGTACACGAACGGCAGACCCAGCAGGTCGGCAACTAATGCACCCTGGGCGATTGCTCCGGTTGCAACACCGGCGATAGCATCGGCATTTTCGTACTTTTCGCTGATTGTGCGAGCCAGTTCCAGCTTAATGAAACTTCTGATTTCCGGATAGGAAAGTGTCTTTCTGTTGTCGTTGTAGATTGGTGATTTCCAACCGGATGCCCATGTGAAAGGATTGGCCGGCTGCAATTTGACCGCCTTAATCTTTAATAATCTCTCTGCTACTAATCTTTCCAGTGTTTTCATACAACCTAATAAATATGTTTATATCAGTTGGCAAAGGTAGACAAAGGGAATGAGATAACCTTGTAGTTCTTCAAAAAAATAAGCCATACATATTGTATAACAGGTTTAGGGTGAGTTTGTGCCGGCTTATGCCACGGCTATGCCCAAAATACTGATCCGGATGCCGGATATGGCTTTCATAGCCTTTGCGCAGGCACTTATGGTGGAACCGGTCGTAATGACATCGTCCAACAGCAGAACGTGTTTGTTTTTCAAAGCATCGGCATTGCTTAGGCGAAAGATGTCCTCTACGTTTTCCGACCGTTCGAATATCTGCTTGCGGGTTTGGCTTTCCGTCTTTTTGATACGGGATAAAGACGACGTGTCGACCGGTATGCCGATGACGGATTGAATGCCGCGTGCGATCCATTCCGATTGGTTATAGCCCCGTTGTCTCATTCTCTTTGGATGAAGCGGAACCGGCAGGAGGAGATCGACGGTGTCGAACAACCCTGTCTCCCGATAGGCGGTGGCCGCCATGCGCCCCAGTTCGTATCCGAGCTTTTTGTTTCCATGATATTTTAAGGAATGGATCAGTTTTTGCCCGCTTCCCCCTTTCGTGAAATGGAGCAAAGCGGTGGCGGCAACGAAAGATACTTTTCCTTCGAAAAGCCGGCAGACCGGATTGGTCTCCATATCCGTAAAATGCGTGTAGGGCAAATGATCCGAACAATGCAGGCAAATGTGTTCTTCCCCTTTCACCAATGGTGTCTGGCAGAGCAGGCAGAGGCGGGGATAGAATAGGTTCAGGAGGTCATTCAAAATCATCATAACGATTAATTATTTTTGTAAAGATAAGAAATAATTGGTTATTGGCTATGGCATCAAATTTAGCCAAAGTTTTTTATTATGCTTTTGATGATGTGTTTAAATTTACTATCTTTATGGCAAAATGAATAATTAACTTTTAAATAAAATGCTTATGAATAAAACTATTTTTTATAGCAATTTGATTTGCTTAGGTTTAATGCTCATTGTTTTTATTTCTTGTTCAGAAAATATAAATGAGAAAGTCAAGTGTAATGTGAAAATGTTAGAATTAGATTTGTCTTTAGATGAGGCTTTAGCATTAAGGATTGAATCGAATGGTAGTACTGTGATTCCTGAGAAAGAGGCAATATTAATGGTACAAAAAATGTTTATGGAAAAAGTTCAGACAAAAAACAATAGCTTTTTTGAAATAAAGTCTTGTCGGAAAGTGTTCTTTGATAAAATTTTCACAAAGAGTGAAGAAAATGTATCTTGTTATATAGTAGAATTTGCTAAAGATGGAGATATGGGATTTTCTATAGTTTCCGCAGATTATCGGGTGCCAGAAGTTTTTTCTTTTTGTGAAAAGGGTTCTATTTCTGATACTGTATCTAATAAGGGGTTAAAATTGTTTTGTGATGAACTTGCTGTGTATATGAAACAAAAGGTAAGCTCCTATAATCAAGATTCTTTATATAGAGAAGTGCAGATGCGTTTTATTAAAACCAAAGGTTGGGTTGATGATGGTAATATTCATACATGGACAGTCCCTGATGTTTCATATGTTCCGTGGGACTACACTTATATGGGAAGTGGAGATACAGGATATGAAGAACTTGTTAATGAGAAATTGTTGAAGACAAAATGGGGGCAGGCTGATCCGTATAATGAGTTGCTTCCATTGGTCAGTGGCATTGAAACTAAAAATGGAAAAGCTTGGGTAGGATGTCAAATGGTAGCAGTAGCTCAAATAATGGCTTATCATAAAAAGGCATATAAAGATATTACTTTAAATGATTGGAATAGTATTACATTGATGCCGGATAGTTATAATAAAAAATTGCAATCACTTATGTACGATTTATTTTATAGTATGAAGATAGGAGATCCAAAAGTTTCTGGAACTAATTCCAGTTTAGATAAATCGGCGGAGTTTTTAAAAAATAATGGATATAGTGTGGGAGGTGAATGTGATTATGATTATCTGGATTTACAAAGGGCATTGAACACTTGTGGACCTGTTTTGCTTCGTGGAGGTGATAGTAGTGGAGGGCATGCATGGTTAGTGGAAGGAACAAAAACTGTGATTGTTACGAATTATGATTTATATGAAAAAGATGACGGGTATGATATTTGGAGAATAAAAGTAGATATTGGAGGAACGATAAGTCAATATCTAAGATGTAATTGGGGGCAATACGGTAATGCTGATGGTTGGTATAGTAGCTTTACTGGGTATTATGATAAGGGTGAAGGTAAGAAAGAACCTTTCAATTATACTAAAAATAGAAAAATGTTGAACGGAATAAAGTGATAATCATGAAACGAGTAATTGTATGCTTAATTTTAGCTTTGTTGTTTTTGAACGCTTCGGCTCAAGAATGGGCAATAGGTATCCGAGGAGGTTTGAATATGGCTCGAATAACCAATTACGCGGATGATTGGGGATGTTTCGGAAATGTCGGGCTGTTCGGAGAATGGAAAAAAGATTGTTGGGCATTGGAAGCTGATGTTTTATATTCGATGCAGGGAGTTTACTTCGATGGGTATCGCCAGAAGGATCATTACCTGTTGATTCCTTTGAAAGGTAAATATTATATACCTGCCTGTAAAGGTTTAAATGTTTTTGTCGGGCCTCAAATGGATATTTGTCTGGACCGCAATACGATGCTGTTTGATGGAGGTGCTCCTGCCGAATCTCGCAACTGTATGTTGTCTGCAACGTTTGGTCTGGGATATCGTTTTCAGTTCGGATTAGACTTGGCTGCTAATTACAACATTGGTTTATTGTCAAATATGAAAACAAGCGGTTTTGATCCTATGAGGAATAGTGTATTTCAAATATCGGTTGGTTGGTGTTTGTATAGAAGGAACAAATAGTTTGTGTAATGATAGCGATGACCATTGAAACGAATCGATTCGATCAATAATCATCGCTGTCATATTCTTCATAGCCAGAACTGTTGAACAGTTGTTTCAGGCAACGGCCGGCATCCCTGCTTTCGAAGCCGCGTCCGGCGGCAAAACGAAGTAGCTTTATGTAAACGTCCCGGTTGTCCTTGCCGCGGGTAGATTTCTTTTTGCTTTTCAGAAGGGAAAGGAGGATGGACTGATATTCCTGTTCGTCGATAGCCGCCAATGCTTCCGCACGGACATCGGACGGGATGCCTTTCCGTTGCATTTCGTAATTGATCTTGACACGTCCCCATTTGTTGAAGCGCAGTTTGTCGTTTACGAAGTAGCGGGCGAAGCGGCTTTCATCGATGAAACGTTCTTTCAGCAGACGCGCGATGATCCGGTCGCTTTCTTCTCCGGTCAGTCCCGCCGCCTTGATTTTCTTTTCCACATCCTGGATGCAGCGCTCGCTGGCAGAACAGTAGGCGGCTGCCTGGTGGAGCATTTCAGATTCGCTGATTTGTTTCATTTGCGTGCTTTTACGATCCGGTCCCTGCCCGACAGGTCCTGGATCAATTCGATATTCTTATAGCCTTCTTCTTCCAGCATCTCGACAACCATCTCGCCGCATGCCGCATTGATTTCGAAGTAGAGACGACCGTTTCTTCTCAGCTTTTTCCTTCCGAAATGGGCAATATGCCAGTAATAGAGCAACGGGTCGTTGTCCGGGACGAAAAGAGCCAGGTGAGGTTCGTAGTCCAGCACGTTCCTCTCCATGTCTTTCTTTTCTTCCTCCTTGATATAGGGCGGGTTGCTGACGATGACGTCCAGAATGAACGGAATGTCCATTTCCGCTTTGTCCGGGTCCAGGATATCTGTATGGATGAAAGTGACCGTCGCATTGTTGCGTTTGGCATTCCTGCGGGCTGTTCTCAAGGCTTCCCTTGAAATGTCGGTAGCGATCACGCTTGCCTTCTTCAGATGTTTCCGGAGCGTGACGGCAATGCAACCGCTGCCGGTCCCGATATCCAATATCTTGATCCTTTTATCGGCGTTGTCGATGATGACCTGTTCGACCAGTTCTTCGGTTTCCGGGCGCGGTATCAGGACGGACGGGTCCACTTCGAACTGGAGGCTGTAGAAATCGGCCGTACCTAATATATATTGGATAGGCTCCATCTGTTTCAGGCGTCCGACTATTTCATGAATCCGGTTCTTTTCGCTTTCGGACAATTCTTTGTCTTTACAAAATAAAAAATGATGCGGCTGAATATTGCAGACCCGCTCCATGATTAAACGGACCAGGCTGCTGACCTCGGAAGACGGATATAGATTCCTCAATGATTCCTTGATGTATGCGATGGTTTCAGTCATGCGAATATATTTTTCTGCAAAAGTACGGAATTCTCCGCTTATATAAGGCGGGTTTTTGAAAATATGATAGATCGAAGCGGAAATATAGCCGATTTCTCCGTACCTTAGTCGCGAATAAATTTGCAATGATGGTTGTCGAAGAGAAATATATGGCCCGCTGCATAGAACTTGCGCGGGGAGGAGAGGGCAATACGGCTCCGAACCCGATGGTCGGTGCGGTGATTGTGCATAAAGGAAAGATCATAGGTGAAGGGTTTCATCGCAAGTGCGGCGAAGCGCATGCCGAAGTGAATGCGGTGGCTTCCGTCCGGGATGAAGCGCTTTTGCGGGATTCCACTCTCTATGTGAGCCTCGAACCTTGTTCCCATTACGGAAAGACGCCTCCTTGTGCGGAATTGATTATAAGGAAAGGCATTCCGCGTGTCGTGGTCGGTACGTTGGACCCGTTCCCGGAAGTGTCGGGGCGGGGAGTGCGCATGCTGCGCGAGGCGGGGGTCGAAGTCGTGACGGGAGTGCTGGAAGAAGAGGCTCGTGCCTTGAATCCTGCATTTATGACTTTCCAGATACGGAAACGTCCTTATGTCTACCTGAAATGGGCGCAGAGCGCAGATGGCTTTATGGATGTCCGGCGTAAGGATGCTTCCGAACACCCGGTGCTTCTGTCTTCGGCCGAGACGCTCCGAAGGGTGCACCGGCTCCGTTCCGAAGTGGCGGCCATTATGGTCGGGACGCGTACGGCGTTGTTGGACAATCCGTCGCTGACCGTGCGGCATTGGGTCGGCCGGTCTCCGGTCCGGGTGGTGCTCGACCGGACGTTGAAGTTGCCGGCCGGTTCGCATCTGCTGGACGGTGCGGTGCGCACGCTCGTATTCACAGCCGTCGAAGCCGGAAGCCGGCCGAATGTCGAGTACGTGCGGATCGATTTCGGGCAGGAGGTCTTGCCGCAAGTCCTGCAATACTTATATGGGCAGAATTTGAATTCGTTGATGGTCGAAGGAGGCGCGGGGTTGCTGGCAAGTTTCCTTGATGCCGGCTTGTGGGACGAGGCTTGGGTCGAAACGGCTCCGGCTGTTCTGGGCGCGGGGGTGAAAGCGCCTGCTGTTTCCGGCGTGTTGACCGCTACGGAGCAGAGGCATGGGCATCTTCTGGAAACCTGGAAACGGAAGGTTTAAAATGAACTTTATAATTCGTAACGACACTAAAATATTATAAATATTCTCCTATATGAGGCATAAAGCAAAAAATGTTTCTACTTTTGTGCCTTTATATGCAACAAACTTATTTTTTAATGAAAAATAGAATAGTACTGTTTATAGCCGGATGTTGTGCTCTGTTATTGTCGTCTTGCCTGGGCTCGGATGAGACGGAATATGAGCTGAGTAGAGATTGTCAGATTCTATCTTTTTCTTTGTCGAATGATTCCATTCCGGAGCTGGCGAATGTCGTTTTTACGATCGACCAGGTAACCGGACATATCTTCAATATCGATTCCATGCCTTATGGGACGAAGCTGGATGAAAAAGTGATTTGCACGGTCAAGCTGGCTTCGACTGTATATACCTGCCAGGTCATGCAGGAAGCGGTCGGCGATACGATTTACTGGAATCTGGAAGACTCGCTGGACTTCTCCAAGCCGGTGAAGTTTGTGAATACCTTGTGGGATGGCGAAACCACAAAGGCCTATCTCGCACAAGTCAATATCCACCAGGTAGTTCCCGACTCGATGGTTTGGGGCATTTACAAAGAAGGCATTACGGACGGTGCTGTCAAGGAAGAGAAAGTCGTTGTTTTCGGTGAGGGAAGCGACGAGTCTTATTATATGTTTACGCAGCCTGTAAACGCAAGCGAAGGCTACCAGCTGTACCGCTCGGCTGTTACGGACGGCAAGAACTGGACGAAGTTGGCTGTTTCGGGTCTTCCTGCCGGAGAAATCCGTTTGTCGCAGATTACTGCTTATGAAGATGCCTTCTATGCCGTTACGACGAAAGGCGCTCTCTATAGTTCGGCCGATGGCCGGGACTGGTCGCCTGTCGGAAATACTCCGGTGATAAAAGCCCTTTTAGGCGCTATCGATGTGGACGACGACTTTACGGCGGCCGGCAAACAGCCGTCAGCCCTTAGCGCTGTTATCGACAAGGACGGCACGCTCGTTTACGGGTACATGAATGAAGCGAAGGAATGGAACGAAGGAACTCTCCTGAACGAAGGTTTCCCTTTGGCCGCTTTCGGTAGCGTTTCCTATAATTCGATGTTCCGCGCCCGCCTCTTGGTAGTTGCAGGGCGGGATAAGGACAATAAACTGACGAATACGGCCTGGTCGACCGAAGACGGCAAGGTCTGGGCGAAACTGACGGACGACGAAGCGGCTCCTTTTGATAAACAGGAAGGGGTTGCCGTAGTGGAGTATGACGATAAGATGTTTATGCTGAGCGGAATCAATGAAGCAGGAAAGGCTTCTTCCGCCATTTACCTGTCGCGTGACGGCGGCGTAAACTGGAGCCTGTCGGATTCACTGGTCGTGATGCCGCAGGATTTCAAAGCAAGAGGGTTCTCTTCTATCTATGTGGATAAGGACAATTATATGTATCTTTTCGGCGGAAAAGAAACCGATAGTTCGAATGTATTGAACCAAATCTGGCGCGGCCGTATTAACCGCCTGGGTTTTTAAGCATGAAGAAAGTTCGTGGAGGACCATATAATTTTATGGGCGATTCGGCGTTAGAGAAGAAGGTATAGATTATAACAGAAAACGATTATGACTTCAACTCTTTTTCAGCGCATACTCATATTAGTCCTTTTGGCCGGTTGCATGACCGGTCTTCACGCACAAGAATATAAATACGAGATCGGAGGAATGGCTGGCGGAGCCTTTTATATGGGCGATGTCAACAAGAACGCTTTTTTCAAGGGGCTGAATCCCGCGTTCGGAGCTGTTTTCCGCTATAATCCCAATTTCAGGTGGGCTTTAAAGACCAATCTGATGTGGGGGAAGGTCTCAGGCACGACGGAAGGACAGGAAAATGTTTTTCCGGATCATGCACAAGGTTCTTTCAGCCGGAACCTGATCGAACTGGGCGGACAGATGGAGTTCAACTTCTTTCCGTACAGTGACAAATTTGCGTATTCGAACGCAAGACGTTTCACTCCCTATATTTTTATGGGTTTGGGTGTGACGGTGGCGCCGGGTAGCGGAAAGACTTTTGCCGGTCCGAACATTCCGCTCGGTGTAGGTTTGAAATACAAGGTTAAGAACAGGATCAACCTGGGATGCGAGTTCTCGTTTCGCAAACTGTTTGGCGATGGTTTGGACGTGACGGACGATGGCAACGCGTTTCTGGATGATCCCTACCATATGAAAGGTAGTTTTTTGAAGAATAAAGATTGGTATTCTTTTTTGTTGTTTACGGTTACCTGGGATTTCGGCCCGCGATGCAGGACCTGCAACAACGCGAAGAATATAGATAATATACAGTAGTTATAGATGAAAACACTATGTCGCTGATTGAACAAATAGACAAAAATCGATTGCCGCAGCATGTGGCGATTATTATGGACGGCAACGGACGCTGGGCCAAAGCGAAGGGAAAGGACCGGAGCTACGGGCATCAGGAGGGCGTTGTCTCTGTCCGTAAAGTCGTCGAAGCCGCTACAACCGTGGGTTTGAAATATCTGACGATGTACACGTTTTCGACGGAAAACTGGAATCGTCCGGAGGCTGAGGTACAGGCATTGATGAGCTTGCTGGTAGCAGCCATTCATCGCGAGACTCCCGACCTGATGAAAAATAACGTCCGTCTGATGGCGATCGGCAATCTCGACCGCTTGCCGGCAGATGCACATGCCACCTTGCAGGATTGTATCGCACAGACTTCGGCCAATACGGGCGTCACGCTCATATTGGCTTTGAGTTATTCGGCCCGTTGGGAAATAACCGAAGCTGTGAAACGCCTGGCCGGGGAAGTTGTGGAGAAGAAAATAAACCCCAACGATATAACCGAGGCTGTCGTCTCGGATTACCTGACAACCAAAGGTATTCCCGATCCGGATTTGTTGATCCGTACGGGAGGAGAACAACGCGTCAGCAACTTCCTGCTTTGGCAGTTGTCGTATGCCGAATTTTTCTTTACCGATGTGTATTGGCCGGATTTTAGAGAAGAAGAGTTGTATGGAGCTATATTGTATTACCAGCAGCGTGAACGGCGCTTCGGTAAGACAAGTGAGCAATTAATCTTATAAACAATAGCTGTTATATGTACAAAAGAATAGTGCTGTTTTTCATGTTTCTGGGATTTGCCTGCGGGGCTTTTGCCCAGGAAACTGACACTACCAAGGTTGAAGAGCCGGGAGAAGTACCGGTCATTTCCTATTCGTCACCTCCCAAAAGGTATATTATTGATAGTATCCGGGTGACAGGGATTACAAGTTATGATGATTTCGTGTTGATAGGCTTTTCCGGTTTGTCTAAGGGGGACGAAATTACGATACCCGAGCCGGGCGGAGCCATTACGGATGCGGTGAAACGTTTCTGGAAACATGGGCTATTCTCGGATGTGAAAATTTTGGCTACTAAAATAGTAGACGGCGACAAGGTTTGGCTGGAAATCCAACTCAAGCAGCGTCCGCGTATTTCGGAAGTCAACTATCATGGCATCAAGAAGGGAGAACGCGAGGATCTGGAAGCCCGTCTGGGATTGCGCAAGGGATACCAGGTGACTCCTAACCTGATCGACCGTGCGACCACGCTGATCAAGAAGTTCTTCGATGGCAAAGGCTTTAAGAATGTGGATGTCGAAATCCTCCAGAAGGACGATATCGCGCATGAAGGCGAAGTGATCGTAGACATCAACATCAACAAGAACGAAAAGACTAAAATCCACAAGATCCATTTCGAAGGAAACAGCGCGTTGTCCGATCGCGAGTTGAAGAAGGCGATGAAGAAGACGAACGAAAAGTTCAGTTTGCAGAACGACTGGAAGAGCAGTATCCTGGAAGCATTCAGCACGAAGAAGTTTACGACTGAAGAATACGAAAACGATAAGAAGCACATTATCGAGAAATATAACGAAAAGGGATATCGCGACGCTGTTCTTGTGGAAGACAGTGTTGTGAACTATAACGATAAACGTGTGGATATCTTCCTGAAAGTGGAAGAAGGCGACAAATATTATCTGAAGGATGTCAACTTTGTCGGTAATACGAAATATCCGACGGAACAGCTGTTGTATATTTTAGGCATGAAGCCGGGCGACGTTTACAACCAGAAGAAACTGAATGAACGGTTGACGACCGACGATGATGCCGTTTCCAACTTGTATTATAATAACGGTTACATCTTCTTCGGTGCGGATCCGGTTGAAGTGGACGTCGAAAACGACTCCATCTCTTTGGAAGTCCGTATTCAGGAAGGTCCTCAGGCGACTATCAACCGGGTGATCATTAACGGTAACGACCGCCTGTATGAAGATATCGTGCGCCGTGAACTCCGTACGAAGCCGGGTATGTTGTTCAGTCGTGAAGACTTGATGCGTTCAACCCGTGAAATCGCGCAGATGGGGCATTTCGATCCGGAAAACCTGGTTCCGCAACCGCTACCCGATCCTGATAACGGAACGGTGGATATCCAGTACAACCTCGTGTCAAAGGCTAACGACCAGATCGAGTTCTCTGCCGGTTGGGGACAAACGGGTGTGATCGGTAAGCTGAGTTTGAAGTTTACGAACTTCTCCATGAAGAATCTGCTGAACCCGAGTACCTATAAAGGTATTATCCCGCAGGGTGAGGGACAGACGCTGACGCTGAGCGGCCAGACAAACGGACGTTATTATCAGGCATACAGCATATCGTTTATGGATCCGTGGTTCGGTGGCAAACGGCCGAATACATTGTCCGTGAGCGCCTACTTCTCCAAACAGACGGATATCAGTAGTAATTATTTGAGCAATAACAGTTATGGTTATAACCCGTATTACAGTTATGGCGGTTATCCTTATTATGGCGGCTACGGCGGCTATGGGGGCTATGGTGGCTACGGTTACGGTTATGGCAATTACGGTAACTATGAGCTGGCTTACGACCCGGATAAGTCGATTATGATGTTCGGACTTTCTGCCGGTTACGGTAAGCGTTTGAACTGGCCGGATGACTATTTCCAGTTTATGGCGACCCTGAACTACCAGTTGTACATGATGAAAGATTGGGATTACTTCTTGGTGAATAACGGTAACTGTCATAACATCAACTTGGAATTGAACTTGCAGCGTAACTCTATCGACAACCCGTTGTACACACGTAGAGGTTCACAGTTCATGTTCTCGGTTGCCGCAACTCCGCCTTGGTCATTGTGGGACGGTAAGGACTACAAGAATATGAGCGACCAGGATGAAGCGAAGTTCCGCATGATCGAATATCATAAATGGAAATTCAAAGCGAAGATATTCTCTCCGTTGGCTCCGCTGACGGTGAAACGCACGCCGGTGTTGATGTCGCGTGTCGAATACGGATTCCTGGGCTCTTACAACAAATATAAGAAATCGCCGTTCGAAACCTTCTATATGGGTGGCGACGGTATGAGTGGATATTCCAGTACTTATGCAACCGAAACGATCGGTTTGAGAGGTTACGAAAACGGTAGTATCGCCGGTAACGGTGGTTACAATTCGTATGGTTACGCTTACTCCCGCCTGTCGATGGAGTTGCGCTATCCGTTCTTGCTGGAACCGTCTTCGACGATCTACGGTCTGGTATTCGTGGAAGCCGGTAATGCCTGGAGAGATTTGAAAGAGTTCAACCCGTTCCAGTTGAAGCGTTCTGCCGGTGTCGGTGTCCGTATCTTCCTCCCGATGATCGGTTTGATGGGTATCGACTGGGCTTACGGTTTCGACCGTCCCGACGGAAGCTCCCAGAGAGGCGGCAGCAACTTCCACTTCATTATCGGACAGGAATTTTAGAAAATTGAGAATTGAAAGTTGAAAATTAGATAGAAAGAGGCAATCGGAAACAAATCCGGTTGCCTCTTTTGCGTTTGGGCCCTCTTTGCGCGGTGCTTGGCAAGTCTGTTAAATTGTTAATTGTATCTTATTAATTTTCAATTTTCAACTTTCAATTTTCAATTCTCTTATCTTTGCAGTCAGAAGGTAAAACTATAAATGACATGTGTATGAAAAAGATTATTGCCTTAAGCTGTTTGTTGTTCCTCTGCTCGTTTGCAGGGCACGCACAAAAGTTTGCTTTAATAGATATGGAATATATATTGAAAAATATTCCGGCTTATGAAATGACGAATGAGCAGTTGAGCCAGGTCTCCAAGAAATGGCAGAACGAAGTGGATGCCATTCAGCAGGAAGCGCAGAACATGTACAAGACTTACCAGAGCGACCTTGTATTCCTGTCTGCCGAGATGAAGTCGAAACGCGAAGAAGCGATCGTGCAGAAAGAACAGGAAGCACAGGATTTGAAACGTAAGTATTTCGGTCCTGAAGGCGAGTTGTTTAAGAAGCGTGAGAGCCTGATGAAACCGATACAGGATGAGATCTACAATGCTGTGAAGGAGATATCCGAAGATAAAGGCTATCAGATGGTCATGGACCGGGCGTCGTCGATGAATATCATTTTTGCTTCTCCGAAGATCGATATAAGCAATGAAGTCCTGATAAAGTTAGGATATTCAAAATAAATGCTTACATTTGTGCGCTTTAATGAAGCAGGTTAAGAATATGATTAATAACAAGTAATATTTTATAGAAAGATGAAGAAACTGATTATTTTTTTGTTGATGATGCTCCCGTTGGGCGTTTTTGCTCAAGAATCTAAGATTGCGATTGTAAATACGCAGGAAGTGATCCAGGCTATGCCGGAATTTGCTAATATGCAGAAACAGATGGCTGACATGGAAGCCAAATATAAAAACGAAATGCAGGTGATGCAGGACGAATACAATAAGAAATATTCCGATTTTGTTGCACAGCAGGATTCATTGACAGAAAATATCAAAATGAGAAGAATGCAGGAATTGCAGGATATGGAACAGCGTACACAGAACTTCATCCAGATCTCCCAGCAGGATTTCCAGAAGAAGCAGGGTGAGTTGTTCGCTCCGATCCAGGACAAACTGAAAAATGCAATCAAGGCAGTCGGTGACGAAAAAGGATATGTTTATATCTTGGATCCGCAGATTGTTCTTTATCAGGGTAACGCTGCAGTTGACGCAACTCAGTTCGTAAAAGCTAAGTTAGGTATTAACTAATATAATTAGCAATCATAAAATAGCGAAGGATGCCTTTCCAAGAGGGGCATCCTTTGTTGTCTATATCTCATTTGAATTTCTAAATTAATAACTTCTCCCATGTTTTCACCAGCACCAGGCCCGATTGGCATCTTCGACTCCGGTTACGGAGGGCTTACCATATTTGATAAGATCAGGGAAGCGATGCCGGGGTATGATTATGTTTATTTGGGCGATAACGCCCGTTCGCCATACGGCCCGCGTTCGTTCGAGGTTGTGTATCGTTTTACAAGGCAGGCTGTGGAGACGCTTTTCAATGAAGGATGCCAGCTTGTGATTCTGGCTTGCAACACCGCTTCGGCAAAGGCATTACGTACGATACAGCAGCGGGACTTGCCGCAGTGGGACCCGGAACGCCGGGTGCTGGGTGTAATCCGTCCGACGGTGGAGTTGATGGATAAGATCAGCAGGAGCAAGCATGTCGGTATTTTGGGGACGAACGGAACCATCACTTCCGGTTCCTATTCGATGGAAATAAAGAAGATGTTTCCGCACATGACGGTAACGGGCGAAGCCTGCCCGATGTGGGTCCCGCTGGTCGAGAATAATGAATTTGCTTCGCCGGGAGCGGACTATTTCGTCCGGAAACATCTGGAACATATTCTGGCTGCCGATCCGGAGATCGATACGCTTGTCTTGGGTTGCACGCACTATCCGTTGCTGATCGAAAAGATCAAAGCGTTCCTGCCTGCGGGGATCACTCTGTTTTCGCAAGGGGAATATGTGGCTGCAAGTCTGACCGACTACCTGCGCCGCCATCCCGAAATGGATGCGCGTTTGACAAAGCGAGGCGATTGCCGTTTCCTGACCACCGAATCCGCCGCCAAATTCTCCGATGCCGCCTCCGTCTTTCTGAGCCATCCGGTGGAGGTGGAACAGATTTCGATTGATTGAAAATTAAGAATATTTGAAACATTAAAGAACCAGGTTCGCGGATGACGCGGATGAAACGGATGAAACGGATGAAAGCGGATTTTAATTATTTTATCCGTTAAGATCCACCCGATCCGCGTCATCCGCGAACTTGGTTCTTTAGTGGTACATTTAGTTTCAAATCTTGCAAATTATGAAATATATCTGCATCATACTCTCTTTACTTTTCTCCGTTTTCTGCCAGGGGCAGGATCTGGATGGATATATGGCGGAACGAGGCCTGGTGGATGTTTCCGCTATGGATACGACGTTGCGGGTGGAACTGGCATATGCGACGGCGGATAATTTCCTTGGGAAAGTTGTTTATTCCGGGATCACCCGTGCCTGGTTACATCCCGATGCGGCCCGCAAACTGCTTGTCGCCCATCGGCTGTTGAAACAGGAACATCCCGGATGGCGGTTTGTGGTCTATGACGCCGCCCGTCCCATGTCGGTACAGAGGCAGATGTGGGCGCTTGTCCGGGGAACCGATAAGACGAATTACGTCAGCAATCCCGCGAACGGAGGCGGCCTGCATAACTACGGGCTGGCGGTCGACCTGACGATCCTCGACGAGAGGGGAATACCTCTCCCTATGGGCACTCCTTTCGATTATTTCGGGGAAGAAGCGCATACCGATAACGAAGAGGCATTACTGGAGAACGGGCGGATTACCCGTGCCGAATATGAAAACCGCCGCCTGCTACGACGGATTATGCGAAAAGCCGGATTCCGTTCCATCCCGTACGAATGGTGGCATTTCAACGCTTGCACCCGCGCAGAGGCACGACAGGACTATCCGGTGATAGACTGATCCCTTTCTCTTAGGCGATATTTTTTCCGAACGGCGTGAGAGCCAGTGCGGCCATCTTGAAATGCTGTCGGCCGAAAGGAATACCGATAATCGTGATGCACAGCAGCAACCCGAAAAACAGGTGCGTCAGGTAGATCCAAAAGCCGCCGATGCAGATCCAGATCACGTTCATGACCAGGCACAGGCAACCGCCTGAATTGCCGTTGTCCGTCACTCGGCTACCGAAAGGCCAGAGGGCCAGCATTCCTAACTTCAATGTCTGCAACCCGAAAGGGATACCGATTATCGTAATCATCAGCAGCAAGCTGGATATCAGATATTCCACAGCGGTAACCAATCCGCCGCAGATAAGCCAGATGATATTTCCCAAAAACTTCATAGCGTCAATATTATAAATTATTTTTTACTCTCATACTGTCCAATTCCGCCAACACCGTCTGTTTCACGATTGCGAAGCTGTCGCGCAGTTCCGGT
The DNA here is from genome assembly GCF_977054455.1 of Parabacteroides sp. Taxonomy (NCBI): domain Bacteria; kingdom Pseudomonadati; phylum Bacteroidota; class Bacteroidia; order Bacteroidales; family Tannerellaceae; genus Parabacteroides; species Parabacteroides sp. The sequence goes on from NZ_CDRTCT010000035.1 coordinate 43,458, forward strand.
TTGACCGGCAGCGAAGGCGGAGCTTCCATCTGTAGCGGGTTGATCGGCTGTCCGTTCTTGTACACCCGGAAATCGAGGTGTGGTCCTGTCGAAAAGCCCGTCGAGCCGACGTAGCCGATTACCTGTCCCTGCCCGACATGGCTGCCGACTTGTATGCCTTTGGCATATTTGCTCAGGTGCATGTAGGAAGTCGTATATACGGAGTTATGTTTCACTTTCAACGTATGGCCTCCGCCGCCCATATAGCCTTTGGCGACGACGGTACCGGCCCCGATGCTCTTGACCTCCGTCCCGACGGGAGCCGCATAGTCCACTCCATGATGTGCCCGGTAGCGTTTCAGGATCGGATGGAAGCGGGCGTTTGTGAAACGCGAAGTGATGCGAAAGAAATCCAGCGGAGCTTTCAGGAAGGCCTTCCTGAGGCTGTTTCCTTCGAGGTCGAAATATTCGAAAACGCTATCCTGGGTGAACGGTATGGCTGTAAAATCTTTTCCCTGATGCGTGAAGACGGCACCCTCGATGGAGGTGATATTCAACGCTGTCGTGTCGTCTATATAGGCTACGTCGTACAGTACCCGGAACGCGTCCCCTTCCTTCACATCGAAAAAGTCGATCTGCCAGGCATATACATCCGAAATCTTGATCGCCAGCAACGGGTCCGCCCCGCTTGCCTTGATCACGTTCCAAAGGGAAGAGTTGATCGTACCTTCGGTGTAATGGCGTTTGATGGTAATGGGCTTGTTGAATTCGTATGCCAGGATCGAATCGCCTGACAGGTCGATGACGGCGTAGTCGACAAGTGATTTGGCAAAGGCGATATAGCGGATATCGGCCACACTGTCCTGTGTCGTAAACGTATAATAGTTCATACCCGCGCGAAGTTTGGTCGGGTCCAGGACATTGATGGAGGCTTTCGTAATGCTGTCCGCTTTCAAGGCGGAGAAACCGAGGGTGGAAAAGATAGAGGCTGGGTTATCGCCGTTTCTCATCTTATATTCCGTCACGTCCAACGAGTCGATGCAAACGCCGTATTGATATACGTGTTGCAAGCTGTCCAGCCATTCGCTGTCGACGCCTTCTTCTTCGGGTTGTTGTTTCGTATGTGTACAGGAAAAGCAGGTAAGCAGTCCTGCGAGTAACGAATATAGGACGATGCTCTTATTCATTCTCCGGCTTCTGATTCTTTTGTTTTCCAGTTTGTTTTTCCAGTTCGTCGATCCGTTTTTGAAGTCTGTGGACTTCTTCCCGTTCCTGCTTTAACATCAGCCGGTAGGCGTCGATGATTTGGGAGAAGGAAACATTGTCGTATTTATGGTTGTTCGTCTGTTCCTGATTGCCGACTATATTATTATATACAGGGCTGTTGGTGTTATTTTCATTTTCAATATTGAATGTATCGTTTTGGAATGAAACAGAAGGTTCCTCTTCTTTCATATTCTTGATCGTTTCCACCGAAACATCCAAAGCCTTTGCCAGTTTATCCAACATCTCGTCGTCAATCTTTTTCATCTCCATCAGTTCCTCTACCTGTTTTTGTGACAATTGGAGTGCTTTCTCCAGGTCTTCTACTTTAAGTCCTTTTTTATTCATAAGGCGAACGAGGTTGCGTCCGTGATGTATACTGCTGTCGTTCAATAAATCTTTTGTGTCCATATGATACTGTTTTTTACGTTGCAACAAATATACAAAATTAATCCGTAAGCTTTCTTAATTGGCTAAATCCTTTACCGGTGATTCGGCTATTGGCAGATTGAACCGTAAATCTTCATCCATGGTTCACTTCTGTCAGGAAATGAACCTATTCTAAACGGATTTATATATGATAAAAAATACAAGAACCCCTCCCAAAAAGGTAGCTATCCATAGCTTGTTAATATTCAGGCTATTGCCAAATATCTTGTTTCTTAAAAAATATTACCCTTGCAGGAAATTTGAAATTTATAGGGTATAAAATCAAATTTCATGCGCTGCTGTTTCGGTTTGGACCAACGGCTATTTGGGGAAACCGTACAATAAGTAAGAAATAAGTTTGCTTTAAGCAAAATGGAATCGGTAAATGATGATTTATCTGTTACATCCGTCAATATTCGAAACATTCTTCCCATTCCTCGCTTCCATTCATATATAATATGTATATTTGTGGATTAAGTAACAACTAATAAAACAGTAACTATGAAAAAGGAAGAGTCGGATCTGAAAATCATGGAAGAGATGGAAAGAAAAGAGTTGCAGGACAGGTATATCCGTTTTGATTGGGCCATCAAGCGTCTGTTGCGCCAGAAGGCCA
>NZ_CDRTCT010000036.1:0-44659 GCF_977054455.1 Parabacteroides sp.
CGGTATTTCAAACGGCACGTTCTCATAATGGGACGTATGTATAGTAGACAATGAGCCAAGGTGTGCTGTAACTTTTTGCTACAGCACACCAAGAATAATTATCTTCTTTGATATCCTTGCTTGCTTCTCATTATTACTGTTGCGGCAGCCTTCATACTTCTGCACCGATAAGCATTTTCCGCCTCGTCAGGTCTGCGACCATCCCAAGGTAAATCAGAGGTAGATTCACCGCCACCAAAGGTAATTGGTATAGGTTGCCCTCCAATGAGTGCAACGGTTACGGCAAAAATCAGGTTGCGAACCGATGGCACAGCTAACTGTTTGAACAACGTATTCTGTTTGGATTCCAGTTCTTAGTTGATGTCCGAAAGGGATTTGTTGTCTCTTTAAAGTTGGTAAAATTCACCGTAAATCGCAAGAACATTGCGTTGGGCTGCTTTGGCTTGCCGTGCCACTTCATTACTGTATGAAAAATCTATCTTGCGGACAATCTCAGTAAACTGCTTGGCTATACGTTGGTTCTGACACTTAACCCAATGTAGAAAAATGTAGAAAACGGAACTGTCATTCCAAGCTTACAACCGAAACGACTATTGTAATACCATCGGACAACTGGTCGTATCCATACTTGCCGACTAATCGGTGTTCCTGCCGGGCGATACTCGTTCGACGATTCCTATCTCTCGTTCGTGTACGAGAGCGTAAAGGAGGGCAAGCTGCCCGTTAGTATCGGAGATCTCGAGGTCGAAGTTTACCTTCGGCTTGGTGGCGAAGAAACAGTACGCGCCCATTGCGGCGAGCAGATTTATCAAGAAATTGTGGGCACTGCGATGGCGGGTATGCACCAGTTGTGCAACGTTTTTGAGCATGTCGTTGACTGACTCGATAATGCTCCTCTTGCGCAGCATTATCTTATCGTAAAGAGGCATTAGGCGTTAATGCTATCAGTATGTGACAGAAGATGATACATCTTCCAATGAAACCTTATGCCTCGGAAAAAGAACAAGAGATAGCATAAAGCGGTACATTTGTCATCCAAGCTTGTTCTCGATAATCAGACATGGAGAAATGCAATCCGTGCATTTCCGGGTGGGCATCCATAAAGGTAGAGAGCGATTTGGAACGAAGGTTTTCTTCCGCTTTTGCCTCTATCGGGACAATTTTGCTGTTGTGCTGAATCAAAAAATCAATTATTACATAAATCCTACCGAATATGGAAAACGTTGTGTCAATTTTTAATATCCCTCATTAAATTCTTTCGTATCTGAGCGGGGATGATTACTTTTGTGATTGTTAAGCAAAGAAATATGGGAAAGAAGAGTAGTAAGAAAAAATCAAAAGAGAAGAAGGTTTCATATCATTATAAACCTTCTGGTATGACATTGGAAGAATGGCAAGTGGCTCTGCGCCGGCAAGTTGCAGAGAAAGAACCGTTTGAAGTTTCGGAAATCGACAAAAAGAAAGAACCGGGAAGCTACAGTGTCTTGAATCTTGTTTCTCATAATGAATATAAAATCGTATATCGAGGGGTAAAAAGCGACTGGAATTATTGCTCTTGCATGGATTTTAAGACCAGCAGGTTAGGGACTTGTAAACATATCGAAGCTGTCAAATGCTGGTTGGAGAAAAATAACCGTAGAGCTTATCGGATTGTGCCTGCTTATACTTCAGTCTATCTGTCTTATCGGAATGAGAGGAAAGTTTGTCTGCGTATCGGAACCGACCATCAGGAGGAATTCGAAGAATTAGCCCTTCCTTATTTCGGGACAGACGGAGTGATGTTGCCACAGGCTGTTGATACAATTATGGACTTTTTGAGTCGTGCGACACAGATTGATGATACATTCCGTTGTTATCCGGATGCATTGAACTTTATCATTGAGAGACGGGATGCCCGTAACCGGGAGAAGCTGTTGTCCTCAACCATTTCAGACGATGTCTTGGATAGGTTGCTGAAAGTAGGGTTGTTCCCTTATCAAAAAGAGGGAGTCCGGTTTGCCTTTCGTGCGGGAAAGGCAATCATCGCTGACGAAATGGGGTTAGGGAAGACCATCCAGGCCATCGGGACGGCAGAGTTGATGCGTAAATATTCTCACATATCTTCGGCGTTGATCGTTTGCCCGACCTCCTTGAAGTATCAATGGAAGAAAGAAATCGAGCGTTTCACGGATGCCGAAGCGGTTGTGGTGGAAGGAGGGCCTTTGGTTCGACGGGAGTTGTATGGCGCAAAAGAGTTTTATAAGATTGTCTCCTACAATGCCGTCTGTAACGACATCAAATACCTGAAAAAGTTACAGACTGACTTCCTTATCATGGATGAAGTGCAGCGGTTGAAAAATTGGAACACGCAGATTTCGAAGGCTGCCCGTCGCATTGAGTCCGACTATGCGGTGATTCTTTCCGGGACTCCGCTTGAAAACAAGTTGGAGGAACTCTATTCCATTGTGCAGTTTGTAGATCAATATTGTTTGGGGCCGTATTACCAGTTTATGGATCAAACCGTTGTCAAGTCGGAAACTGGCAAGATCGTTGGTTATAGGAATTTGAATGAGGTGGGAAAACAACTGAAAAGTGTGTTGATCCGCCGTCGCAAGAAAGATGTCTCTTTGCAATTGCCGGGACGCATGGATAAGGTGTTGTTTGTGCCGATGACCGAGCAGCAGCGGTCTATACATGAAGAGTTTCAAAGTGGCGTGGCTCAGTTGGTTTACAAATGGTCGAAAATGCGTTTCCTTAGTGAAAAAGACCGTAAGCGGCTTTTGTTGATGCTCAGCCAGATGCGGATGGTCTGCGACAGTACCTACATTTTGGATCAGAAAACCCGCCATGACACCAAAGTGGAAGAGGTAATAAATATCTTGAAAAACGTATTCGAAAACGGAAATGAAAAAGTCGTGTTGTTTAGCCAGTGGGAGCGGATGACACGTTTGATTGCCTCGGAATTGGATGCTTTGGGCATACGTTATGAATACCTCCACGGGGGAGTGCCTTCGGTTGCCCGTAAAAAACTGATGGATAACTTCATGGAATTGCCGGAGTGCCGGGTTTTTCTTTCGACAGATGCCGGCAGCACAGGTTTGAACTTGCAAGCTGCCTCCATACTCATCAATTTGGATTTGCCGTGGAATCCCTCCGTGCTGGAGCAACGGATTGCCCGTATATATCGCATCGGGCAGCGCAAAAACATACAAGTCATCAATATGGTGGCCAGCCAAACAATCGAGGAGAGAATGCTTTCCACCTTGAATTTTAAATCGTCTTTGTTTGAAGGTGTCTTGGATAATGGGAATGACGAAATCTTTTTGGAAGATAGCAAGTTCGACAAGATTATGGAAAATATCCAGCAGATGACGGATGTGCAGGAAGTCACCCGAAGCGATTTGTCCGGTTCGGAGGTCAAGGCGGACGATCTGGAAGAGAAAGCCGCAGAAGGTGTTACCGGTAAAACGGCCGACTCCTTTTTGCCTGACGATAATTCTCCCAGTGAAAAAGATCTGCAAGTGGCAGGGGAGGAAGAACCCGATCACTTGTTGCAACAAGGCATCTCATTCTTCAGTGGCTTGGCACGGACGCTCGAATCGCCTGAGTCGACCCGGAAGCTGGTGGATACGATTGTCAAAGAAGATCCGGAAACCGGACAGGCACGGCTTAGCATCCCCGTTCCTGACAAGAAAAGCGTTGAAAGCATCTTGAATTTGTTCGGGAAGTTGCTATCAGGGATGGGTTGAAAGAGATTCCGTAACGCTATGCTTTACATAGGATAACCCTATGGGTTACGGAACCTGAAGCATAGCTTTACGGGAGCAAGCCGGAAAGAATAATAAAGTTTGGCTTGCCGGTTCAAAAAAACTTCTTATCTTTGCACCGCAAAAATTATTAGTAATAACAATACAAAACAGCGTTTTATGAACAATTACGAAACCGTTTTCATTTTGACTCCCGTTTTGTCTGACGCTCAGATGAAGGAAGCGGTAGAAAAATTCACGAACATCCTGAAAGAACAGGGGGCTGAAATCGTGAACGAAGAAAATTGGGGTTTGCGCAAATTAGCTTATCCTATCGACAAGAAAACAACAGGCTTCTACCAGTTGGTTGAATTCAAAGCAAATCCGGAAACAATCGCTACATTGGAAGTCAATTTCCGTCGTGACGAACGTGTGATTCGCTTCCTGACTTTCCGCCAGGATAAATATGCGGCAGAATATGCAGCAAAGAGAAGAAGTTTGAAATCATCTAAAGAAACAGTAAAGGAGAATTAATCATGGCAGCAACTCAATCAGAAATCAGATATTTGACTCCGCCTTCAGTAGACGTTAAAAAGAAAAAATATTGCCGTTTCAAAAAGAACGGTATCAAGTATATCGATTACAAAGATCCTGAATTCTTGAAGAAATTCCTAAACGAACAGGGTAAGATTCTTCCGCGTCGTATCACGGGTACTTCTTTGAAATTCCAGCGTCGTATCGCTCAGGCTGTTAAAAGAGCTCGTCACTTGGCGTTGCTTCCTTACGTAACCGATTTAATGAAATAATAAAAGAGAGGAGACAGAATATGCAAGTTATTTTGAAAGAAGACGTAATCAACTTAGGTTACAAGGACGATATCGTAACAGTTAAAGACGGTTACGGACGTAACTTTCTAATCCCCACGGGTAAAGCAGTTATCGCATCTGAGTCTGCAAAGAAAGTATTGGCTGAAAACTTGAGACAACGTGCTCACAAGTTGGCTAAGATCAAAGAAGATGCTCAGGCTTTGGCTGCTAAGTTGGAAGGCGTTGCCTTGACAATCGGTGCAAAGACAAGTTCTACAGGTACAATCTTCGGTTCTGTAACGAACATCCAGGTTGCCGATGCTTTGGCAAAAGCCGGTTTCGAAGTAGATCGTAAGATTATCTATATCAAGGATTCTGTTAAGGAAGTCGGTAATTACAAAGCCATCCTGAAACTTCACAAAGAAGTATCGGTAGAAATTCCTTTTGAAGTAGTTTCTGAGTAAATCCCATACCGGATATATAAATAAAAAGGGCGGTTCCTTGCGAATTGCCCTTTTTTTATTTCAGATCAGCCCAGTTTTACTCGTCAAAAAGCATTACATTTGTCCCGAATTTGCAAGAAAATTTTAAAGTGGCAAAAAGTACTTTTCTATATATCAATTTGGTAATAGCCCTGTTTTTTGTTTTACCTGTTTTGCAGGCAAAGGAAAAGACGTTTACGGTGGTGATCGATGCCGGGCATGGGGGAAAAGACCCCGGTGCGCGTGGCTCGTCCATCCATGAAAAGGCTATTAATCTGGCGGTAGCCCTCAAGCTCGGCAGCCTGATATCGGAAAAGCACAAGGATGTGAAAGTCATTTATACGCGTAAAACGGATGTCTTTATCGAGTTGGACGAGCGGGCGAACATCGCCAACCGGAATAAGGCGGACTTGTTCATCTCCATTCATACAAATGCGGTGAAGAGGGGCAGTTCGGTCACGGGAACGGAGACTTATACGTTAGGTTTGGCACGCACGGACGAGAATCTGGAAGTAGCCATGCGTGAGAACTCGGCTATCCTTTTGGAAGATAATTATCTGCAGAAATACGAAGGTTTCGATCCGACTTCTTCCGAATCGTATATTATTTTCGAATTTATGCAGAATAAGCATATGGAACAAAGTATTAGCCTGGCTTCGGAGGTGCAGAAATGCTTTGCTTCCGCCAAGCGTAATAACAGAGGGGTGCGGCAGGCGGGTTTCCTGGTGTTGCGTAAGACGAGTATGCCGAGTGTTCTTGTGGAATTAGGATATATTTCGAATCCGGCGGAAGAACGTTTCATGAAGACGAAGGAAGGGCAAAACAAGCTGGCAACCGCTATCTATAATGCATTTACAAAATATAAGTGGGAATATGACCGTAAGCGCGGTGCGTTGGCGGGAAATGCAAATGTCGCTCCTCTATTGGAAGTCGTAGATAATATCGATGATAATCAATCGATTTCAGCACCTCCGGGAAGCGAAGAATATATTCGTCAAAAGAACAAGGTAAAGGAATCCGGTCAGAGCCGTGTGTCCAAGACGGAAGTCTCCGTGAAGCAGACGAACCCGGTTAAAAAGGGACAAACGATTTATAAAATACAAATACTTACTTCGGATAAAAAACTTTCTCCCGGTTCTAAATTGTTTAAAGGATATAAGAATGTCGATTGCTTTATCGAAAAAGGCATTTACAAGTACACGTATGGCGAAACAACGAGTTTCGATTCTATCCGTAAGTTGCGCCGGCAGGTAGCGAAAGATTTTAAAGACGCTTTTATAGTCGCCTTTAAGGATGGAAAGAAAGTGAAATATTGATAGTAACAGAATTTATATTATATACAGAGAAGAAATGAAAAATGTATTCACCAAAGAGGCAAAGATCGGACTTGTGTCTATAGTCAGTCTGGCGTTGCTATATTTAGGAATTAATTACTTGAAAGGGATCAATCTGTTTAAGCCGACAAACCATTATGTGGTGGCTTGTACGAATGTAAAGGGAGTGACGGTTTCGAGTCCTGTATTCGTAGAAGGCTTTAAGGTCGGTCTGGTGCGTGAGATCATTTATGACTATGATGCCGTCGATAAGATTTCGATCGATATCAGCCTGGAAGATCATATGAAGATCAACAAAGGCAGCTATATTACGATCGTGAACAGTTTCCTCGGTGGCGGTGAATTGCATATCCATCTGAACAAGTATGTAGACGACTATCTGAAACCCGGTGCCACGATCGAGGGGCGGATGGAGACGGACATGATGCAATCCGTCCAGGAAAAGATTCTTCCTCAGGTGGAGTTGTTGTTGCCGAAGATCGATTCGATCCTGGGCGGCTTGCAGACGCTGGTAAATCATCCGGCATTGGCCCAGTCCTTGAACAATATAGAGGCAACGACCAATAGCCTGGCTGTTTCTTCCCGCCAGCTCAACCGGATGCTGAGCAAGGATGTGCCGGGCATTATGAGTGATCTGAAGGTCATCACCGGAAACTTCGCCGATGTCAGCACGGATTTGAAGAAGCTGGATCTGGCAACGACCGTGAATGCGGTGAATGCTACGTTGGATAATGTGGAGCAGATGACGCGCAAGTTGAACTCAAAGGATAATAGTATGGGGCTTCTGCTGAACGACCGTGCTCTTTATGATAACCTGAACAGTACGGCGGACAACGCATCCAAGCTTTTGCTCGATTTGAGGCAGAACCCCAAAAGGTATGTGCATTTTTCTGTATTTTAAGATAGCGTAAGATTTCTTGTACAAACCGTTTATTTAGAATTATTCCAATTAAACGAAAAAATATAAAATACAGAAGCTTGGCTTCTCTAAGGCCTTTAGACAGAGAAATATAACTGGATCGAAAGGCCTTTTTTGAGGTCGGTTGCCTGGAAATGCAAGGGGCTGAAGAATGCTCTTAAACAAAGGCTTTCTGTTATTCTAATGTTTTAAAATGAAGATATTCAGATTGTTGGAATTAACTGCCTGACAATAAACAGGATATTGAACAATCAAAAGTTCCAAACAAAATGATACTTTTTTTTTCGGAATTAATTTCTAAACTTTGTAGTCGTAAAAGTAAAAATTGAAGTTGTAAGTATAGTTGGGAGAGTAAAAAATCATGCAGACTGAACATCAAACTTTGTGGAATAAATGCCTCGGAGTCATTAAGGACATCGTCCCTGAGGCCGCTTTTAACACATGGTTCAAACCTATCATACCATTATCATACGAGGATAATAAATTTACGATTCAAGTACCCAGCCAGTTCTTTTACGAGTATCTGGAAGAGAAGTATGTGAACGTATTGAAAGTTACGCTATATCGTGTGATAGGGCAGGGTACGATATTGAACTATCGTATCAAGGTCGTTGATAAGGTGAAAGAAGACGGCATGATTACTTTACCTACCGGTAATGACGCTCCCCGTACCGGCAAGAAGAGTGCGGATATCCCTTCTCTATTCGAATCTAAAGCCCGCCAGGACTGGGATTCGCATTTGAACCCTAAATACAACTTCGACAACTATTTTGAAGGAACAAGCAACCGGCTGGTCCGTTCTTCGAGCGAGGCTATCGCCCAGGAACCGGGAAAGACTTTTAACCCGATGTTCGTGTTCGGGGCATCCGGTGTGGGGAAGACCCATTTGTGCCACGCGATCGGTAACCGTATTCAGGAGATCCACCCGGAAAAGAAGGTGCTGTATATATCGGCCCATCTCTTTACCGTACAATACACGGAAGCTATCCGGAAAAATACGACAAACGACTTCATGTATTTCTATCAGGGCGTAGATGTGCTGATTCTGGATGATATCCAGGAACTGATCGGAAAAGATAAGACACAGAATACATTTTTTCATATATTCAATCACTTGCATCTTCTGGGTAAGCAATTGATCCTGACTTCCGATAAGGCGCCTGTCGATTTGCAGGGCATGGAGGAACGTTTGATTACCCGTTTGAAGTGGGGATTGACGGCAGAGTTGGATCGTCCTGATCTGGATTTGCGCAAGAAGATTCTAAAGAATAAGATCAGCCACGACGGTGTGGTGATTCCGGACGACGTGTTCAATTTTATTGCAAGCAACGTGACGGAGAACGTACGCGATGTGGAAGGCATCGTCGCGTCCTTGCTGGCCTATTCTACGGCGTTCAACCGGATGATCGACCTGCCTTTGACCAAACAGGTGGTGAGCCGTGTCGTAAAACTGGAGAAGAAACAGGTATCCGTGGAATCTATTCAGGATGTAGTCTGTAAATACTATAATCTGGAATTGGCCGCTATCCAGACCAATTCGCGCAAGCGGGAAATCGTGCAGGCACGTCAGGTTACGATGTACCTGGCGAAGAAGTACACCGACAGTTCCTTCTCCCATATCGGGAAGATCGTCGGGAAACGCGACCATGCAACCGTCCTTCATGCCTGCAAGACGGTAAAGGACCAGATCGAAACGAATAAATCTTTCCGCTCTTCGGTAGAAGAGATCGAGGCTTTGCTCAAAGCTTGATTTAATGCGATATTTATATGAAAGGATGCGCTTGCGGGCTGCGTCCTTTTTCTGTTTTCGGGAAACCTTGTTGTAGGGCAGGTTTTCTTTTCGGGAAACTTTTTGAACCGATGGAAAGGGATAAGCTGTTGATAAATAACGCGGTTTATAAACGAAAGGGAAAACTTGTCAACAATATATATTTTCTTTGTTGAATAATTTGGCTAATCCGCAAACTATGCTTAAACTTGCACATCATTAAACTTAAAACAATCGTGAATCGTAAAACTTACACCTTCGATGAAGCGTTTAAGGCTTCACTGGACTACTTTACCGGCGACGAATTGGCCGCAAAAGTATGGGTAAATAAGTATGCCTTGAAGGATGCGTTCGGGAATATCTATGAAGAATCTCCCGTGGATATGCATCATCGTCTGGCCGGTGAAATTGCCCGTGTAGAAAAGAAGTATCCTAACCCGCTTTCGGAAGAGGAACTCTTTAACCTGTTTGATCATTTCCGTTACATCGTGCCTCAGGGAAGCCCGATGACGGGAATTGGCAATGATTTTCAAATTGCCTCACTCTCTAACTGTTTTGTAATCGGATTGGATGGAGATGCCGATTCATATGGTGCGATTATTCGAATTGATGAGGAACAAGTGCAGTTGATGAAACGTCGTGGCGGTGTTGGTCACGATTTATCACATATTCGTCCGAAAGGATCTCCTGTTAAGAACTCGGCGTTGACATCGACCGGATTGGTCCCTTTCATGGAACGTTATTCGAATTCCACCCGCGAAGTGGCGCAGGACGGCCGTCGTGGCGCCCTGATGCTGAGCGTTTCCATCAAGCATCCGGATTCGGAATCGTTTATCGATGCCAAGATGACGGAAGGGAAGGTGACGGGGGCTAACGTGTCGGTGAAGATCGATGACGAATTCATGCAGGCGGTAGTCGACGGGACCCCTTATAAACAACAATATCCGACCGACTCGTCAGAACCCACTAATGTGAAGGAAATCAACGCGGCCGAACTTTGGAAGAAAATCATTCATAATGCATGGAAGTCGGCTGAACCGGGCGTGCTTTTCTGGGATACGATCCTGAAAGAGTCGGTGCCCGATTCGTATGCGGATCTCGGATTCCGTACGGTTTCGACCAACCCCTGCGGTGAGATTCCTTTGTGCCCGTACGATAGCTGCCGCCTGTTGGCGATCAACTTATATTCGTATGTTGTCAATCCTTTCACGAAAGAGGCCTATTTCGATTTCGACTTGTTCCGGAAGCATGTTATCCTGGCACAACGCATCATGGACGATATCATCGACCTGGAATCGGAAAAGATTGAAAAGATTCTGGAGAAGATCGATGCCGATCCCGAATCATTGGAAGTAAAACAGAGCGAACGCCACCTGTGGGAGAAGATCCAGAAGAAGACTTTGCAAGGACGTCGTACCGGTGTGGGCATCACCGCCGAAGGCGATATGATTGCCGCCTTGGGATTGCGCTACGGCACGGAAGAAGCGACAGACTTTGCCGAAAAGGTACAAAAGATGTTGGCTCTGGCTGCCTACCGTTCTTCAGTGGAAATGGCCAAGGAGCGGGGGGCATTCGATATCTACGATGCAAAGCGGGAAGAGAAGAACCCGTTTATCAACCGTCTGCGTGAAGCCGATCCGGAACTGTATGACGACATGGTGAAATACGGCCGCCGTAATATCGCCTGTCTGACCATCGCACCGACCGGAACGACCAGCTTGATGACACAGACCACTTCGGGCATCGAGCCGGTGTTCCTGCCCGTGTACCGCCGCCGCCGCAAGGTGAACCCGAACGATGCGGAAGCGCGTGTTGACTTTGTCGACGAGACAGGTGACGCATTCGAGGAGTATATCGTATTCCATCATAAGTTCGTAACCTGGATGTTGGCTAACGGCTTCTCCGCTTCCAAGAAATATACGCAGGAAGAAGTGGAGGAACTGGTTGCCAAGTCTCCTTACTATAAAGCGACTTCAAACGATGTAGACTGGTTGCAGAAAGTCCGTATGCAGGGACGTATCCAGAAATGGGTGGACCACTCCATCAGCGTGACGATCAACCTGCCGGCCGATGTGACGGAAGACCTTGTGAACACTTTGTATGTGGAAGCCTGGAAGTGCGGTTGCAAGGGATGTACGGTCTATCGCGACGGTTCCCGTTCGGGCGTATTGTTGTCTACGGATAACAAGAAGAAGAAAAAGGAGGATTGCAATTGCATGGAGCCGCCGGTTATCGTGGCTACCCGCCCGCGCGAACTGGAAGCCGATGTGGTGAAATTCCAGAACAACCGTGAGAAGTGGATCGCATTTGTCGGCTTGCTGAATGGCCGCCCGTACGAGATCTTTACCGGTCTTGCCGACGACGACGAAGGCATCATGTTGCCGAAGAACGTTTCGAAGGGCAGCATCATCAAGAGCTACGACGAGGACGGCAAGAAGCACTACGACTTCCAGTTCAAGAACAAGCGCGGCTATAAGATGACGATCGAAGGTTTGGACGGCAAGTTCAATCCGGAGTTCTGGAACTATGCCAAGTTGATCTCCGGCGTCTTGCGCTACGGCATGCCGATCGACCAGGTGATCAAGCTCGTCCAGGGCATGGAACTGAATAACGAATCTATCAACACCTGGAAGAACGGTGTGGAACGCGCTTTGAAGAAATACCTGCCGAACGGTATGGAGGCAAAAGGACAGAAATGCCCGAATTGCGGACATGAAACGCTTGTCTACCAAGAAGGATGTCTGATCTGTACCAATTGCGGCGCTTCAAGATGCGGATGAAAAGATTTTTGATTTATGATTTATGATTTATCATTGACGCTAAATGATAAATCATAAATCGTGAATAACACCCCATGAATCATAAATCATAAATTCATAGAAATGAAAGTCACCTTTAATATCAACTTCCATACCGTTTGGGGGCAGAAGTTATGTGTTGTAGGGTCGATTCCTGAGCTGGGTTCCTGGGAGCCGGCTTTGGCAAAGGAAATGAGTTATAAGGGAGATGGGAACTGGCAACTCGAGCTGGAAGTGACCTCTCCTGTCAAGGATATAGAATACAGATATTTCCTGAGTGTAAACGATAAGCAGATATTCGAGGAGTGGGAAAAGAACCACCAGGTATTCTTTATCGGGCAGGCAGATCGATATACGCTATATGATTATTGGCAGGTTCGTCCTGCCAATATAGCTTTTTATTCCTCTGCATTTACCAAAAGCCTGTTCGCCCATCCGTGCAATACGCACGAACGGGTGGTGAAGAGCGGCAAGAGGCTTACGATCAAGATCTCCGTCCCGCGTGTCGAAAAGAACCAGCGCGTGGCTATCACCGGCAATCAGGAATGCCTGGGCGACTGGCATCCCGATAAAGCGTTGGTGTTGAGTTGCGACACCTTCCCGGTCTGGCATATAGACCTGGATGCCAACGAGATCACCTATCCGTTGGAATATAAGTTCCTGATCTGCGACGACCAGCAACAACCTCTATATTGGGAAGAAGATGAGAACCGTGTCCTGAACCTGCCTCCGCAACAGGCGGGCGAGACGGCGATCGTCTCGGGCCTTTATTTCCGCGATAACCTGCCCTTGTGGCGGTGTGCCGGTTCGGTGATCCCGGTCTTTTCCTTACGTTCGGAAAAGAGCTTCGGAGTCGGCGACCTGGGGGATTTGCGCATGATGGTGGATTGGGCCAAGAAAACGCACCAACGTGTCATCCAGGTGCTCCCGGTGAACGACACGACGACGACGCATACCCGTTCCGATTCGTATCCTTATAGCGCGATTTCGATTTATGCCCTTCATCCGATGTATATCAGCCTGCCCGATCTGGGAGAACTGGCTGATTCGGAAAAGGCCGCCTTTTTTGCCCGCAAACAGGCCGAGTTGAACAAACTCGATGCCGTCGATTACGAGCAGGCGGTCCGGTATAAACTGGAATATTGCCGGGAATACTTCAGGCAGGAAGGGGAAGCGATCCTCTCCACCCCCGGATATCAGGAGTTCTGCGAGCAGAACGAGCCTTGGCTGATGCCTTACGCCGCCTATTGCTACCTGCGTGACACGTACCGGACTTCCGACTTTACCCAATGGAAGGAAAACTCCGTATTCGACAAGAACAGCATCCGTGAACTTTGTTCCCCGACGGGCAAGGCATACCCGGAAATCTCTTTCATCTATTTCCTGCAATACGTCCTGCATATCCAGTTTAAGGGCGTTTCCGATTATGCCCGCAAGAACGGGATCGTGCTGAAAGGCGATTTGCCTATAGGAGTGAACCGTACGAGTGTCGAGGCGTGGATGGAACCGAAATACTTCAATATGAACGGACAGGCAGGCGCTCCGCCCGATGATTTCTCCGTGAACGGCCAGAACTGGGGATTCCCGACCTATAATTGGGAGAGGATGGAGAAAGATGATTTCTCCTGGTGGAAGAAACGTTTCCGCAAGCTGGAAGACTATTTCGATTGCTTCCGTATCGATCATATCTTAGGCTTTTTCCGTATCTGGGAAGTGCCGTTGGATTATGTCCAGGGACTTTGCGGACATTTCAATCCGGCTTTGCCGCTTACCCCGAACGAGATCGAACAGTATGGCCTGAGTTTCAATGAAGCCCGCCTTACCACCCCGCATATCAACCGCGAGTTTCTGCCCGAACTGTTTGGCGACCAGACCGAGGAGGTGATCGGCGCGTTCCTGGCCCAGTCGTCCTCCCGCCATTTCGTGTTGAAGCCCTTCTGCGATACGCAACGCAAGGTGGAAGCGCTGTTTGCCGGAAAGACGGACGAGGCGTCTCTTCGGATCAAGAAAGGGCTGTTTGCCATCGCGAATGAAGTGCTGTTCCTGCGCGATCCGCGTGAGCCGGATAAGTTCCACCCGCGCATCTCGGCCAGCCAGTCCTATCTGTATCGCGAGTTGAGCGCTTCCGACCGATATGCTTTCGACCAGCTGTATTGGAACTTCTTCTATCACCGCCATAACGAGTTCTGGAAGGCGCAAGCCTTTAGCCGCCTGACTCCGCTGATAGGCAGCACGAACATGCTGGTATGCGGCGAAGACTTGGGGATGATTCCGGAGTCCGTGCCCGACGTGATGAACAAGTTGCAGATATTCAGCCTGGAAATAGAACGTATGCCCAAGACTCCGCAACGCGAGTTCACGGACCTGCATAACCTGCCTTATCATTCGGTCTGTACGACATCGACCCACGATATGACGCCGCTCCGCAGCTGGTGGAAAGAGGACCGCGCCAAGACGCAACGTTATTACAACGATGTGCTTGGACAGGCCGGAGAGGCGCCGGAGGAATGTACGGCCGACTTGGCGGCACGGATCGTTTCCAACCATCTGGCAACCGCTTCGATGCTGGCCGTTATCCCCCTGCAGGACTGGTTCGCAATGGACGATTCCGTCAAGCGGAGAGATTGCGAGGCGGAACGCATCAACATCCCGTCCGATTCGGACAACTACTGGCGCTACAGGATGCACATCCCGTTGGAGAAACTGATCGAGGCAGATAGCCTGAACAACAAGATCACGGAAATGATTAAGGATTCAGGAAGAAAATAGAAGGAGGAACCCCTCTCCTTAAAAATCTTTCAGGCACGGATGCCATGTGGTGTGTCATCCGTGCCTGATTCATGTCGATTGATAAGCCCGGTTTTATTTGGCTATGCTTTTTTCTCCTGACATCTTGCAGACCCCGTTGAAGCGGGCGTTCGGTTCGATCTCCAGGGTTTGGGCGAATATGTCGCCTTGGATGACGGCGGTCGCTTTCAGGACAAGTTTGGCGCTGACCTGCACGGAGCCTTCCACTTCCCCCAATATTTCGGCATTGGCGGAAACGATGTTTCCCGTCACGTTCCCTTTCGGGCCGATTACGATCTTGCCGCTACAATTTACGTTTCCTTCGATTTTTCCATCCAGGCGGAAGTCTGTTTCCGTCACAATGTCGCCTTTAACGGTCGTGCCGGCGGCGAGGGTGTTATGCAGGCCGCCATTCGTGTTTTCTTCTTTTTGCTTTATTCCCATCATATTTCGTATTGTTTGTTAGAGACGCACGGCCGTACGTCTCTGCATATCGCAAATATAAGACTATTTTTTGGCAGAAAGGTTTACTTTATTTACATTTACAGATAAAATAACGAATTATGACAACAAAGATAGTACTGGAGGAAATGAGATTCTATGCCTACCACGGTGTAATGCCGCAGGAGACGAAGGTGGGGAACAATTTCGTTGTGAATCTGACCCTTACGGCTCCGTTGGAACAGGCCGTGAAGAGTGACGAACTGGACGATACGATCGACTATGCCGCCGTCTATGCGGTTGTAAAAGAGCAGATGGATATCCCTTCCAAGCTGATCGAACATGCGGCGGGACGGATTGTGTATGCCCTGAAAGAACGCTTCCCCGAGTTGACCGGTATCGAATTGAAATTTAGCAAGTTAAATCCTCCTTTCGGAGGCGATGTCCATAGCGCGTCGATCCTTCTTGGCGAGACGTTTCTACCACCTTATCGTGACAAATGACAATATTACAATTAGTTTGAAAGAGAATTTATCTTATAGTAAAATAGTATTATATATATATTATATATATAATACTATTTCTATAGGGAGGGGATTATGTCTTTTCCGTTATTGTAATATTGTAATATTGTCATTTGTCACGATAACAAGGAAAACATAGCTTTCTGTGCACGAAAACTATGTTTTGTATGAGGCAAAGCATAGTTTAACAAATATTCACTGCTTAGTAGGCCTCGTTTTTTTGCGAGAGGGGCTATGCGATGTATCTTTGTGCCATATAAAGCACAAATAATATAATTCACCATGGCATTTACCAACAACGTAATGATTGTCCGCCACGGATTGCTGGCGAAGTTAGTGAAACTTTGGAAGGAAAACCGTCTGCTCGAAGAGATAGACCGGTTGCCTATCGAGTTGAGTCCCCGTAAGTCTAAGGTCATCGGCCGTTGCTGTGTGCACAAGGAGCGGGCCGTGTGGAAATACAAGACATTGCCGTTGCTCGGATTCGATATGCAGGACGAGGTGGACGAGCTGACCCCTCTGTCCGAATATGCCAAACAAGCCCTGCTCCGTTCGGAAAACAAGAAGGAGAACCTGATGTGCGTGGTGGATGAAGCCTGTTCGTCCTGCGTGCAGGTGAACTATGAGATTACGAACCTTTGCCGTGGCTGCGTAGCACGCAGTTGCTACATGAACTGCCCGAAAGACGCGATCCGCTTCAAGAAGAACGGGCAGGCGGAGATCGACCACGACACCTGCATCAGTTGCGGCAAATGCCACCAGAACTGCCCCTATCATGCCATCGTGTATATCCCGATCCCTTGCGAGGAGGTCTGTCCGGTGAAGGCGATCAGCAAGGACGAGTACGGGGTGGAACATATCGACGAGTCCAAATGTATCTATTGCGGCAAATGCGTGAACGCCTGTCCTTTCGGAGCGATCTTCGAGATATCGCAGGTGTTCGATATCCTGCAACGCCTGCGCAACAAGGAACCGATGGTGGCCATTGTCGCCCCGTCCATCCTGGCCCAGTTTTCGGCTCCGGTCGAGAAGGTCTACGGCGCCATCAAGTCGCTGGGCTTCCTCGAAGTCGTCGAGGTGGCGCAAGGTGCGATGGAGACGACCCGCCGTGAAGCCGAAGAGCTGAAGGAAAAGTTGGCGGAAGGCCAGCCCTTCATGACGACCAGTTGTTGTCCTTCCTATATCCAGCTTGCCGAGAAGCATATCCCGGACTTGAAGAAATATATTTCGACTACCGGTTCGCCGATGTACTACACCGCCCGGATCGTGAAGGAGAAATATCCGGATGCCAAGATCGTGTTCGTCGGCCCGTGCGTGGCGAAGCGGAAAGAGGTGAAGATGGACCCGTGTGTGGACTTCACGCTCACGTTCGAAGAGGTCGGTTCCGTGCTGGCCGGTATGGAGATCAAGATCGAGGAGGCGCAGCCGTTCTCCGTCTTGCGTAACTCCGTACGTGAGGCGCATGGATTTGCGCAAGCAGGCGGTGTGATCAATGCGGTGAAGGTCTACTTGAAAGAAGACCAGGATGCCAGCTTGAATACGATCCAGGTGGCCAACCTGACGAAGAAGAACGTCGCCCTGCTACGTGCCTACGCCAAGACGGGCAAGGCTCCGGGACAATTCATCGAGGTGATGGCCTGCGAAGGCGGTTGTGTGACAGGCCCGTGCGTGCATGGCGACAGGGCTTCCGGGCAGAAGCAGTTGCTTAAAGAGCTTACCAGATACTAAGCGCATACCTTCACGGCCGGCATTCCCGAAGCCGCCGGGACAGACGGGGACAAGCTGAACCATTGGCTCGTGTCTGCTTATTTGGTGGGAGAAGAATAAAATAATTTAAATATAGTATTATCATGGAATCATTGTTGCCTTTCTTTCTATTATGCTTTACCTCGTTCTTTACGTTGACGAATCCGTTGGGCACGATGCCTGTCTTCCTGACCATGACGAATGGCATGAGTGAGGAGCAGCGCCGTGTCATTGTCCGCCGCGCCACGATCGTGTCGTTTATGACGTTGATGGTTTTCACGTTCTCCGGCCAGTTCCTGTTCAAGTTCTTCGGTATTTCGACCAACGGGTTCCGCATTGCGGGCGGCATCATCATCTTCACGATCGGCTTCGACATGTTGCAGGCACGCTATGCGAAAGCCAAGCTGAAAGAAGAGGAGGTGAAGACGTATGTGAACGATATTTCCATTACGCCCCTTGCCATCCCGATGCTTTGCGGTCCCGGTGCGATCGCCAATGCCCTGATGCTGATGGACGATGCCGTGACATTGGCAAAGAAGTGCATCCTGATCGGGACGATCGGCTTGATCTATTTCATCACCTACCTGATCCTCCGCGCCTCCACCCGTCTGAACCGCTACATGGGCGAGACGGGCAATAACGTCATGATGCGCCTGATGGGATTGATCCTGATGGTGATCGCCGTGGAGTGTTTCGTGAGCGGTTTCAAGCCGATCATGATCGACATTTTGCAACACTCGAACCTGTAAAATGTTGTTTTTGTATCTGTCCGTACTTGTCCGTTTGCCTGCAAAATTCTCTCTGTTCATAGTTCCGTAAATCTCTTTTTCCCCTGTAAATAGAACGCTAAGATCAGGCTTCCTTTTCGCAACTCCGGAATGTCGGAAAGTTTTGTTTTGGCGAGATTCTCACGGCGGACCGGTTCGTAAGACGGTTTTAGCTCGTGGAACGCCTTCCGGGCCTCATACACGGCGCGGGCGTTCGGGGAATGGCCGGTCAGCAGAAACTTGGCTGCGGCAATATAGTCCAGCCAGAAACGTGCACGCATCACGTGCTTCAAATCCTTTTCCGGCAAATTCTTATATAGCATCAGCAGGTTGTTACGGAAGTTGAGGAACGTCTTGCGCGGACTCTCGACATTCAGCGTCGCGCCTCCCACGTGGTACACGACCGACGACGGCGTACAGACCAGCCGGTAGCCGCGCGAACGTAGCCGCCAGCACATATCGATCTCTTCCTGGTGGGCAAAGAACCCGGCATCGAGGCCGCCCACCTCTTTGTAAGTGGCCGTACGGACGAACAGGCAGGCGCCCGTGGCCCAGAGAAGGTCGGCAGGCGTGTCATATTGTCCGGCGTCTTTCTCGACGACATGCAGGACGCGTCCGCGGCAATACGGATAGCCGTACCGGTCCATATATCCCCCTGCCGCTCCGGCATACTCGAAATATTCCTTGTTCCGTTGGGCGCGTATCTTGGGCTGGACCCCGGCTATGCTCCTGTCGGCATCCATCGCGGCGACGGGGGCATCCAGCCATCCCGGAGTGACTTCGACATCGCTGTTGAGCAGGACCGTGTATTCGTGTCCGATATGCTTCAATGCCTGGTTATATCCCTCGGCAAAGCCGTAGTTCTTATCCAGCCGGATGATGCCGACCGTCGGGAACTTTGTCTTCAGCATCTCGATGGAATCGTCCGTTGAGCCGTTGTCGGCAACGATTACATCCGCCCGTTCGCCGGGCGTGTAAGCGACGACGGAGGGCAGGAACTCCTCCATCAGCGCCCGGCCGTTCCAGTTCAGGATAACGACGGCAAGACGTTTGAATTGACGATTCGTGTTTGTTTCCATATCGTACCTTCTTTTTTGATGTTGTTGCTAATTGTCGATTGTCAATTATGCATTGTCAACTCTCTTATGTTTCCATCTCTTATGCGTCCAAAGCCAGCCGGCCGGATTGCGAAGGATGCATTTTTCCATCAGGCGGGCATATTGTTCGGTGATCCAGTTTTCGGGAGTCTCTTTGGGAGTCTCGGTCACCAGTTTCATGTCTACGGTATAGTAGCCGCGTTTCACTTGCTTCGTGTCGAGGAAGATGACAGGCAAATCCAGTTTGCGGGCCAGGCGTTCGGGGCCGGTCAGGATGGAGGAATCCTGGTTCAGGAAGTTCGTCCAGTAGTGCAGGTTGTTACGGCTCGGCGTCTGGTCGGCGATAAAGATCACGACACAACGGGTTTTGTTTTTCTTCAGGGTGATGACATCGCGCACGGTGTCTTGTTTTTTGATCCCGAAGGAGCCGAATTTCGTGCGCAGGTTGATGAACAGGCGGTCGAAAGCCTGGTTGTTGAGGGGGCGGTATATCTGGTAGATGCGGGAGTCCTTGAAACGGGAGGTCGAGCCGGAAAACCATTCCCAGTTGCCGTAATGTCCCATCAGGAGGATGAAACAGGTGTGCCCTTTCTCCATCAGCTTGTCTACCAGTTCGGGGTTTTTCAGGAAAGCCCGGCGTTGCAACTCTTCGAGGGAGATGTGGGCGAGCTTGATCGTCTCGACCACGTAGTCGGTGAAATGGTGGTAGAACTCGCGTTCCAGCCGGCGCAACTCCGTCTCCGATTTATCGGGGAAAGAGGCTTTCATGTTTTGCCTGACGACCTTCACCCTGTATCTGGCGACCTTATAGACCAGCCCATAGAGGATATCCGATAATATATAAAGCGCCCACATCGGCAATAAGGCATGAACCTTTACCCAGCTATAGATAAGCGCATATTGTATTTTATTCCACATATTCTATAATCTTTACTACTAACGCCGTTTTGTCCTCGTTCCAACCTTCCAGTATGACCTGCCGGGTTTCGTTGACCAACGAGTGGTCGTACGGGATCTCTACCTTGATATAATTCTCCGTGAAGCCGTGCATCATGCCTCCTTTGCGGGTTTGTTCAAACAAAACATCGGCTTTTTGCCCGATATGCGCTTCATAGAAAGCTTGGAGCTTGCGGTCGGATATGTCCAGCAATTGCTGGCTACGGGTATGCTTGGTCTTCGGGTCGACGACGTGGTCGATCTTGAGCGCCTGCGTACCCGGCCGTTCCGAATAGCTGAACACATGCAGCTGGCTGATGTCCAGGCTTTCGATAAAGGTGCGGGCCTCCTCGAAACAGGTATCCGTCTCGCCTCGCGTACCGACGATCACATCGACGCCGATAAAGGCGTGTGGCATGACCTCCTTGATCTTTTCGATCTTATGCCGGAACAGGGCCGTGTCGTAACGGCGGCGCATCAGTTTCAGCACCTCGTCGCTCCCGCTTTGCAACGGGATATGGAAATGAGGGGCGAAACGTTTGCTCCGTGCCACGAAATCGATCGCTTCGTCCGTGATCAGGTTGGGTTCGATGGAGGAGATGCGGTAACGTACGATCCCTTCCACCTCGTCGAGGGCGCGGATCAGGTCGATAAACGTCTCCCCGGTGCTCTTCCCGAAGTCGCCGATGTTGACGCCTGTCAGCACGATCTCTTTTCCTCCACCGGCGGCAACCTCTTCGGCCTGCTTCACCATGCTGGCGATCGTCCCGTTGCGGCTACGTCCGCGGGCGAACGGGATGGTGCAATAGGAACAGAAATAATCGCATCCGTCCTGCACTTTCAGGAAATGGCGCGTACGGTCGTCCGCCGAACAGGAAGGGGAGAAGGTGCGGATATCTTTCGTTTGGGAAGCGATGACGGCGCCTCCCTCTTCTTTCTTTTTCAGATCGTCTAAATACATGAGTATGTCCAGCTTCTGCTCGGCGCCCAACACGAGGTCGACCCCTTCGATGTGCGAAACCTCTTCCGGCTTCAACTGGGCGTAGCAGCCGGTCACGACGATGAACGCTCCCGCATGCTGCTTGCTGATCCGGCGGATCGCCTGGCGGCATTTCTTGTCGGCAAGTTCTGTCACAGAGCAGGTGTTGACAACGCAAATATCGGCCTTTTCACCCGGACGCGCTTTGCGTACGCCCTGTTCGGCAAGGACTTTCCCTATGGTCGAAGTTTCGGCGAAGTTCAACTTGCATCCTAAGGTGTAGTATGCGGCTATCTTATTCTCAAAAACAGTCTTATCAATCATTGTCATTTAATTATCGCGCAAATTTAGCGAAAATGTTTGGACATAGCATATTCTTATCGTTTATTGTGGAACCGGTAGCCTATCCCTAACATCAAGTTGTTGGGATCTTTGAATTTGCTCAATTGGTAGCCTACGTGCAGGAATAGGTTGCGGGTGACGGATGTCTTCAACGCCAGGATTTGGTACATTCCTTGCGTGTCGGTGCATTTGTGGTAAACGTTGTAGCCTATGCCTACGTTGATCGTGAAGATCGGCATGACCAGTTCGCCCCGTGCGGATAGCCCGATAGCCAGTTGTTCCTTGAACGGCGGACGGTAAAACCGGTGTTCGGCTTCGTAGGTATAATCGGCTTCGTGTTCCTTGAGGTTCGCACTTTCGTCAAATTGCACGTCGAGCGATGCCCCGGCACGGAAATATTTGTGGAAGTTGTACATGGGATTGAAATTGAATCCCAATACGCCGAACGATCCGGGAGCGAGGTAAGATTCATCGGGCTTGATGACCCCTTTCCGTTTCGAGGCGCCGTATAAGACGATATCATAGCTGATGTGCGGTTGGATGTGCTGGGTGGTCGGCCTGCCGGACATCACCGCCCCGGCATTTTCTCCGAAGGTGTGCACCAAGCCTATCCTGCCTCCGACGGTATTGACGCCTGCATTGGGGTACTGGGTGTTCCCGTTGGAGAAATGGCTCAGGTCGATGCCTGCCGTCAGCCGCCATCCCGTCGCCAGTTGCCAGTCCAGCAGGAATCCCAAATTGATATAAGCATTGATCTTCGACCCCACGACATAATTGTAGGCGTTGGTTTCCGGATGATATTTCTCCCATCCGAAGGAAGCCCCGAAGTTCCATTCGTAGTCCAGCGACAGGCGGGGGGAGAGTCGGGCTATGCGCGACCCCTGGAAGGCGTATATCGAAACCGGAGTCCCGATCTCGGCCTTGTCAAAGAAAGAATGGTAGGAGACACCGATCCCTTGGTACGTGTGGGGGTATAATTTCCCATTACGCGATTCCGGATGAAACCGGAAGGAGTATTTCAGGTGTGCCGATACGGACTTGCGCAAGGGGTGCTGCGATGCGTTGTCGCCTGCAAAGAACTCATTGGTGGGGATGAGGTAGACGGGGCGGAAGTCGATGCCGACCTCGTGAGTGAGCGGATGGCAGGACAGGGAGTCGGTCGTTCCTATCCCCTGTGCACATATACGGGTGTATCCCAACATACATATTATTATAAATACTTTCCAGTTCTTCATGTCACATCCGTTTATTCGGTTGCCAAAGATAGGGAAAAAATTAGTTTGTCAAACCTTTGGTAATTGTCGTGCTGTAGGTTAAACTCTGGCTATCTGTTGTGTATTTGTCGGATAGTCTGTATTTTTGCGCAAATTATAATACAGTGTGCAATATGATACAAGAGAATTTTATCAAGATATACGAGGACAGTTTCAAGAAGAACTGGGAACTGCCTGCCTTGACGGATTACAGCAAAGGGACGACTTTTTCTTTTGCGGACGTGGCTAAAGAGATTGCCCGTATCCACATCCTGTTTGAAGAATGCCAGATACGGAGGGGAGATAAGATTGCTCTGATCGGGAAAGACAGTGCCCGCTGGTGTATTGTCTATATGGCCGCTGTGACCTATGGGGCGATTATCGTGCCTATCCTGCAAGACTTCAGTCCGAACGATGTGCATCATATTATCAATCATTCCGAATCTGTTTTTCTTTTTGTCAGCGACCGTATCTGGGATACGCTGGAAGAGGAAATGATCGAGGATGTGCGAGGCGTCTTTTCGCTGTCCGATTTCCGTTGTCTGCACCAGCGGGATGGTGAAAACATCCAGAAGCTGCTGAAAGGGATGGACGGGAAGATGGAAGAGAAATACCCGGACGGTTTCGGAAAAGACGATATCAAATATGCGGAACTGGATAACGACAAGGTGGTGGAGATCAACTATACTTCCGGTACGACCGGCTTCAGCAAGGGCGTCATGCTGACCGGAAATAATTTGGCCGGGAATGTGGTGTACGGCATCGAGCTTGGCGTATTGTACAGAGGGGAGCGCGAACTTTGCTTCCTGCCTTTGGCGCACGCCTACAGTTGTGCGTTCAATTTCCTGGTTCCGATGGCGGTCGGGGCGCATGTCTACCTGTTAGGGAAAGTCCCTTCTCCCAAGATCCTGCTGAAAGCCTTCGAAGAGGTGAAGCCGAACCTGATCCTGACGGTCCCGTTGATCCTGGAGAAGATTTACAAGAAGATGATCTTGCCGCAACTCAGCAAGACAACCATGAAAGTGGCGCTGAATATTCCGTTGCTGGATTCCCGTATCTATGCACAGATACGGAAGAAGCTGGTCGACTCGTTCGGCGGACGTTTCCGTGAAGTGATCGTGGGTGGGGCTGCCATGAATGAAGAGGTGACGAACTTCCTTTATAAGATCAAATTCCCGTTCACGATCGGTTACGGTATGACGGAATGCGGGCCGTTGATCAGCTATGACCATAATGACGAATATGTGCCTGGATCATGCGGACAGGTCTTGAAAGGGATCATGAAGGTGCGTATCGACTCGGAAGATCCGTATAATAAGGTAGGGGAAATCCAGGTGAGCGGTGAAAATGTGATGAAAGGTTACTATAAGAACGAAGAGGCGACTGCCAATGTCTTTACCGAAGACGGCTGGTTGCGTACGGGTGACCTCGGAACGATCGACGCCGATAACCGCATCTATATCCGTGGCCGTAGCAAGACTATGATCTTAGGAGCAAGCGGACAGAATATTTATCCGGAAGAGATCGAATCGAAGCTGAACAACTTGCCGTTCGTAATGGAAAGCATCATAATTGAGAAGAACGGTAAGCTGGTAGGACTTGTCTATCCGGATTACGATACGGTGGACGGTACAGGGGTTTCGCACGAAGACCTTCCGATCATCATGGAGCAGAACCGGATCGAACTTAACAAACTTTTAGCACCTTACGAGGCTGTTTCCGCCCTGCAATTGTATCCGACGGAATTTGAAAAGACGCCAAAGAAGAGCATCAAGCGTTACTTGTATAGCAACTATTAGTGGATTTATACGGTCTGTGAATCAGCTTGTTGTGGTCTGTCTGAAAAATATTTTGAAAAAAAGTGCATTATGTTGTACAACATGTTTGATTAATACATACATTTGCATCGTTTTAAGACAAGAAGATATTATAGACCGTTTAAATTAAAAAACAAAATGAAAAAGTTAGTTGCATTTGCTGCCGTTATCGCAGCTGTATCATTCGCATCTTGTGGCAACAAATCAGCAGAAAACACTGAAGTTGCAGAAACTGAAACAGAAGCTACAGTAGAAGAAGTTGTTGCTCCTGCTGAAGAAGCAACAACAGAAGAAGCAACAGTTGCTGAAGGTGATTCGACTGCTGTTGAAGTTCCGGTTGCTGAAACAGAAGCTGCTCCCGCTGAATAATCATTCAGTGATCAGTAATGAGGACAGTCTGTATGCGTGTAACATACAGACTTTTTTTGTTTTTAAACCTATGTAATTTATGTATATGAAACGAACGCTATTACTCCTTCCGGTTATTGCATGTCTGGGTCTGTCTGCTTTCGCACAGGTTCCTGTAGATAAAACTGTCTCGTTGCAGAGTGTTGAAATCCAGGGAAAACGTTTTGGCGGTCTGACCGGCGGGGAAGTGAAACGCTTGCAGGTGGACGGCAACCTGAGTGGCCTGACCGGGACGACCTCCGATGTCTTTCGCTTGCTGCCTTCCGTTGTTACGGATATCGAGGGAGGAATCACTTTCCGTGGTTCCGGCAATCCCGGCCTGCTGATAAACGGAGTGCCCTATGGTTTGCTGGAAGAGTATAGCGGGGATATGCTGATCCAGCTTCCGGCGTTGTTCTTTGACCGGGTGTCGATGGCGTCGACTCCTTCCATCGGGCTTGTGCCGGATGGGGATGCTGGGATTCTGAACCTGTCGTCGGCGGTTTATACGGCTGCTGATTCGCCTCTGATCCTGACGTTGGGTGCCGGATTTCAGGAACGTTATAATGCCGGTGCGATCCTGAATCTGCATCCGGGTAAGTTTCATATTGTCGGAAAATATAATTATCGCCGGGAGTTCCGTAAGCGTACGTTCAGCAAGTCGACGACGAACAAGGGAGGGACAACCGTCATGAACAATAATGCGTCTGCCCGCCCTGATGTGCATCTCGCCGATCTGAGTGTCGGATATGACCTGACGGCAAACGACCTGATCACGGTCTACGGCCTGTACAGCCTGATGGACTATAGCCGTTACGGGAAGATCCATAACAATAAGCTGGTGGACGGGAACCTGCAACCGGTGATGTTCCGCCATCGTTATAATGACCAGCGCCAGAAAGCGTATGCTGCCGAAGCACGCTGGAACCATACTTTCGACAATCCCCGGGATCGCCTGGACGTCGTGTTCAACTACAATAATTTCGGGTATGACGAAGGCAACGAATACAAGAACGAGAAGCCGGAAACGGGTAAGATCATTGCCGAGGATAACTATTATGTCAATCAGGACAAGAATAATTATTACGTGTCTGTCCTCTACGGCAAACTCTTTGCCGACGACTGGCGCTTGCATGTTGGTTATATCGGGCGCTTCAAGGATGAGAGCTATCATGCTTACGGGAACAAACTGGCTACCGGAGGGTGGCAGTCCGACCTGCAGAAGGAAAATGAATATTATTTTAATCGCCGTACGAACTTGTTGCTGGCGGCATTGGAAAAGAAGTGGGGTGGTTTCTATGCCGAAGCGGGCGTACAAGGCGAACTGAACTGGCAAAAGATAGATACGCGTTATCAGACCGATGATGTGCAGGAAAAGATCCCGATGGTAAAGAGCACTTCCCGCTTTCATCTCTTTCCCCGTTTGAAGTTGGGCTACCAGACGGATAAATCCGGGGAGTTGACCTTGAGCTACGTGCAACGCGTAATTCGGCCTTACGGCAGTTACCTGAATGTGTTTACCGATCGCAGTGACGCGACCCATATCTGGAAGGGAAATCCGGATTTGAAAGACGAACTGATCCATTCGGTCGAGTTGGCCTATTCGTATGCTACCTCCGTTTTCCGGCTGTCGCCGAGCTTATATTACCGAAATAAGAAGAACCGGATCATGGACAGGGTAGAAGATGCAGGAGAAAGCGGGACGATCTGGACAAAGGAGAACATCGGCCATAGCCGGACATTCGGTTTTGAACTGTCCGGAACCTGGCAACCGGTCCGTATGTTGTCTCTCGGTTGGTCCGGCGATATCTACCGGGACGAGATCGACGGGCGTACGATCGGTTATGATGAAAAGAAGTCGATTGTCTGCGGCGATATCAAAGGCTCTGTCAATATCAGCATCACCCCGACGACGGAGTTGCAGCTCGATGGCTTTTACATCTCCGACCAGCTTACCCCGCAGGGAAAGATCAAGCATCGTTCCAGCGTCAATGCCGGTATCTCCCAATATTTCATGCACCGTAAGTTGCGTGCCAACCTGAGCATCAACAACATCTTCAATGGTCTCGAAGAGACAACGATCGTCGACACGAAAGATCTGCAAATGACCCAGATCCGCAACCGCGACGCACAGGTGACTTGGGTGACGTTGACGTATAATCTATAAGGCCGGTTTTGTCAGCCTTCCTGTTTATCCCGTTCCTTCTTCGGAATGAACAGGATCAATCGGATGGACTGGTCGTAGGTGAAATAGCTCCATACCCATTCGATCAGCACCATGATCTTGTTCTTGACGCCGAGGATGGAACGGAGGTGCACGCCCATCCAGACCAGCCAGGCGATGAAGCCGTGCAGTTTCACTTTATGGAGGTCGGCTACCGCTTTGTTGCGGCCTATGGTTGCCAATGTTCCGAGGTTTTTGTAATGGAAAGGTTTCAGCGGTTTACCGCTTTCGAGACGTTTCAGGTTGTCGGCAAGCAGGAGGCCCTGCTGGATGGCGACTTGGGCGACTTGCGGATGGCCGTTCGGATAGTCGGTTTCCGTTTGTAGGCAGACATCGCCGATGGCGAATACATTTCCCGAACCGTGCAGTTGGTTGTATTCATTGACCAGGATACGTCCGCCCCGACCTAATTCCTTATGGTCGATCTGCTCGAAACGGGTGGCGGTTACGCCGCTAACCCAGACGACTGTTTTCGTTTCGATGGAGTTGCCGTCGTCCAGTATGGCTTTGCCGTCTTTGTAATCGACCACCTTTTTTTGCAGCATGACTTTGACGCCCATCCCTTCGAGGAACCGCTTTGCATTGTCCGACGCCTCTTCCGACATGGCGGCAAGCAGGTGGGGCGAACCTTCCACCAGGTAAATATTCATCTCCGACTGTTTCAGGTCGGGATAATCTTTAGGCAGGACGAAATGTTTCATCTCCGCCAGCACGCCCGATATTTCGACACCCGTAGCACCTCCGCCAACGATGACGACATTCATCAATGCCTGTTTCTCCTGCGGATCGGTGCAGATCGTCGCTTTCTCGAAATTGGAGAGGAGCGTGTTGCGCAGGATAAGGGCTTCTTCGATGGTTTTCATCGGCAATGCCTGGCTTTGGATCACCTCGTTGCCGAAGAAGTTCGTGACGGTACCGGAAGCGATTACCAGGTAATCGTATTTCAATTCTCCGATAGAGGTCAGTATCAGGTTCTTTTCCCGTACGACCGCTTTCACTTCGGCCAGCCGGAAAAAGAAGTCTTTCCGCTTCTGGAAAATCTTGCGGAAAGGGAAGGAGATGGAGCTCGATTCGAGTCCGGAAGAGGCCACTTGGTAGAGTAATGGCGGGAACTGGTGGTAGTTGTTCTTGTCAATCAATACGATTTGGAAATGACTACCCTTTAGTCTGTTGGCAAGCTTTAATCCCCCAAAGCCCCCGCCAATGATAACGACCCGTTTCTTACCTGTATCAGCGATATTGAATCCCATGATGTCTTATGTGTTTATTGTTTCTTATAGAACAATCTATCGGGTAATAAGTTGTTACGCCTTTCGTAAGCGTACTGTTACGGTGGTCGTACTCGGTAAAGCCTGGCGGGGGCGCCGGGTGATAAGCGTTCTATTGCAATCCCGTCAATATTTTCTTCAATACTGTCTGTGCCGATATTTCGCGGTTGGCGGCTTCGGGGATCACGATGCTTTGGGGGCTTTCGATTACGTCATCCGTAACGATCATGTTGCGGCGGACGGGCAGGCAGTGCATGAAATAGGCATTGTTGGTGAGCGCCATCTTTTCCGTGTCGACAGTCCAACTGCGGTCCATGTTGAGAACCTTGCCGTAGTTGGGATCGGCATAGGCCGCCCAGTTCTTGGCATAGATAAAGTCGGCGCCTTCGAACGCTTTCTTCTGGTCGTATTCCACGCGGGCGTTGCCAACGAAGCGCGGGTCCAGTTCGTATCCTTCCGGATGGGTGATGACGAACTCATAGTCCGTCGCATTCATCCATTCGGCAAAACTGTTCGGAACAGCCTGCGGAAGTGATTTAGGATGCGGGGCCCAGGTCATGACGACTTTCGGACGGTCTGTCTTCTTATACTCTTCGATCGTGATCAGGTCGGCAAAACTTTGCAACGGGTGGCGGGTAGCCGCCTCCATGCTGAACACCGGCCGGCCGGAATGCCGGATGAACTGGTTCAGGATCTTTTCGTTGTAATCGTCTTCCTTGCTTTCGAAACGGGCAAAGGAACGTACGCCGATCACGTCGCAATAGCAACCCATCACCGGAACCGCTTCTAAGAGATGTTCGGGCTTGTCGCCATCCATGATCACGCCTCGTTCGGTTTCCAGCTTCCAGGCTCCCTGGTTCACGTCGAGCACCATCGTGTTCATGCCTAAATTCATGGCTGCCTTCTGGGTGGAGAGGCGGGTGCGGAGGCTGGAGTTGAAGAATATCATCAATAACGTCTTGTTCTTGCCCAGTTCGGTAAACCGGTAACGGTCTTTCTTTATCTCGAAAGCCTCGGCGAGCGCCTGCTTGAGGTCGCCCAAATCCTGTACACAAGTGAAGTTTCTCATATCATGTCTCATTTTAAATTGTTCTGCCTGCAAAGGTAAACAATGATTTCAGATTTATGCAATACCGTTATAGCTGTATTATCAGTGTCAGATGATAATACCAACACTGTATCAGGAATTACTTTCGTATTTGTCCGTCTCCTTCGATGATGTACTTGTAGGTCGTCAGTTCCGGCAACGCCATCGGACCGCGGGCGTGCAGCTTCTGCGTGCTGATGCCGATTTCGGCTCCGAAACCGAACTGCGCCCCGTCGGTGAAAGCCGTAGACACATTGGCGTAGACGCAGGCGGCATCGACCATTTGCTGGAAACGGCGGATGGCTTCCGTCGATTCGCTGACGATGCTTTCACTGTGTTTCGAACTGTAGCGGGCGATATGTTGCAGGGCTTCATCCAGAGAGGAGACCGTGCGGACCGCCATTTTGTAGTCTAAGAACTCGGTGCCGAAGCTGTCTGCCGCAGCCGGTTGGAGCAAAGCGGCGGGATAGTGGCCCGATAGGGCGGCAAAGGCGGGTTCGTCGGCATAGATAACCACGTGGTTGCCGGACAGTTTGCCGCACAAATACGGCAGGTCGCCTAACCGGTCACGATGGACGATCAGGCAGTCCAAGGCGTTGCAGACACTGACGCGGCGTGTCTTGGCATTGTTGACGATCTCGCGCCCTTTCTCTTTGTCCCCGTCCTTGTCGAAATAGGTGTGGCAGATACCGGCTCCCGTCTCGATGACCGGCACGCGGGCATGGTCGCGGACGAAATTGATCAGCGAACTGCTGCCCCGCGGAATGATAAGGTCCACCAAGCCGACGGCGTTCAACAATTCGGTCGTCGCTTCGCGGTCGGGCGGCAGGAGCGTACAGACAGCCGGGTCGATGCCTTGTCCGGCCAGTACGTCATGGATAATCGCCACTAAGGCGCGGTTGGAACTGTCGGCATCCGAACCGCCTTTCAACACGCAGGCATTCCCGCTCTTGAAGCAGAGGGAGAAAACGTCGAAGGTGACGTTCGGGCGTGCTTCGTAGATGACGCCGATCACGCCGAAGGGAACGGTCACTTTCCGGATCACCATGCCGTTCGGGCGTACCGTTTCGCTTAACAGCTTCCCAAGAGGCGACGGTAGCGAGGCGACGTTCTTCATGTCTCCGGCAATACCAGCGAGGCGTTCTTCCGTCAGTTTCAGACGGTCGTATTTCGGATTCGCCGGGTCCATGCGTTGCAAGTCTTCGGCGTTGGCAGCCAGGACTTCCGCACGGCGCGACAGCAAAGCCGAAGCCGTGTCTGTGAGGATGCGGTTGATGGCGGCATCGTCCAGCGTGACGAGCTGGCGCGAAGCGGCGAGGGTTTGTTGCAATAATTCGTTAATCATGGTCGTATGATCGTTGTTACTTTTCGTATTCCTGAATATACTTGGGATGGACGGCATCTTTCCCTAACACGAGGCAAAGCCCGATGACGAAGCTCACGCCCCAGTTGATAAGCTGGCCGCTGCCTAACGGGTGGCCGAACAGGAGGAAACCGTTGACAAGGCCGCTTACCAGGAAGAGCCCGAGGCTTGCCCAGCAGAATGCGTAATTCGATACAAGCCTGCGTATCGTCAGGCTGACAGCAGAGATGACAAGCAGTAGGCATACCGCAATCAGGCTGTAAGCCGCTGTTTTCAACTCGGCAGGCGAAGCGGTGACGGGCAGCCCCAAGTCCAATTTGTCCCCGTGTGTCAGAAGGGTGACGCCTCCCATGCCTCTGAGCAGTCCTACTACAATCATCAGGACTGATGCGAATGATAACCAATACTTCTTCATACTCTCTTCTATTTTATTAATCCAGATACAAATAATCGTAATGTATCAACGGCTTCTTGTCCCGGCTGCCGACCAGTTCCCGTGCTTCCGTACTGTCGTAACCTGCGCATCCGACCCCTAACTGGCGGCCTTCCTCGTTGATGATCTTGACAATATCGTCTTTCTCGAAGTCGCCGATGATCCGGGTGACGCCGACCAGCAGGATACTGGTCGCCTTCGGCCCTAACAACGCCTCTTCGGCTCCCCGGTTGATGTGTATCTCGCCTTTAGCAAAGCCTTCGGAATGGGCGATCCACTTCTTGACGCTGCTGACAGGTCTGTCTGACGGGATGAAACGCGTGCAAACGGTCCGGCTGTCTTTGGCGAGCAGGTCTACCAGGATGTTGTCCTTCTTGCCGTTGGCAATGATCACCGTGATGCCTTCGTCGGCCACCTTCTGCGCAATGTTGCATTTGGTCAGCATACCGCCGCGGCCGAATGAAGACTTGCTGGTCTGTACATATTCCGACAGGTCTTCCTTGCCTCCGTCGATCTCGCGGATAACCGCGGAAGACGGGTCGGACGGGTTGCCGTTATATATTCCGTCGATGTTGCTCAGGATAATCAAAGCATCCATTCCCATCATGGTGGCGATCAGCCCGGATAGCTCGTCATTGTCCGTGAACATCAATTCAGTAACCGATATCGTGTCGTTTTCGTTCACGATGGGAATCACTTTATTTTCAAGCATCACCTCCATGCAGTGTTTCTGGTTGAGGTAATGCGTGCGGCTGCCGAAGTTCTCCTTCGTGGTGAGCACCTGTCCGCAGGTCATGCCATGTTCGCGGAATAACTCGTAATAACGGTTGATCAGCTTGGCTTGCCCGACTGCCGAATAAAGTTGGCGGGCGGAGACGGAGTCCAGCTTTTTGCCGGCCTTTATCTCACTGCGTCCCGAAGCGACCGCCCCGGAAGAGATGAGGACGACCTCCACGCCTTTGCGGTGCAGTTCGGCCACCTGGTCTACCAAGGCGGACATCCTGGTAATATCCAACGTGCCATCCTTGCGGGTGAGCACGTTGCTACCTATTTTAACGGCGATACGTTTCATTTCTTATCTTTATCCCGGATCTCGACCCGACGTATCTTGCCGCTGATCGTCTTCGGCAATTCGTCTACGAACTCGACGACACGCG
This sequence comes from Parabacteroides sp., assembly GCF_977054455.1. Lineage (NCBI taxonomy): Bacteria > Pseudomonadati > Bacteroidota > Bacteroidia > Bacteroidales > Tannerellaceae > Parabacteroides > Parabacteroides sp. The sequence continues at coordinate 32,441 of NZ_CDRTCT010000036.1, forward strand.
GGTATTTGTACGGAGCCGTCACCTTTTTGACATGATCCTGCAATTCCTTGATCAAAGCGTCTCCGGCTTTATCCTTGTAGTCCTTCGCCAGGACAATGGTGGCTTTTACCACCTGTCCGCGGATTTCATCGGGAACGCCGGTGATGGCACATTCGACAACCGCCGGGTGCGTCATCAGGGCGCTTTCCACCTCGAACGGGCCGATCCGGTAGCCGGAACTCTTGATCACATCGTCGGCACGGCCTACGAACCAGAGGTAACCGTCTTCATCACGCCAAGCGACATCGCCCGTGTAATAGAGGCCGTCGTGCCAGGCTTCGCGTGTGCGTTCGGCATCCCGGTAATATTCCTTGAAAAGTCCGATCGGCTTGCCGTTTGTCGTATGGATGACGATCTGTCCCTGTTCGCCGTCTTCCGCACGTGAACCGTCCGGACGTAACAAGTCTACGTCGTATTGCGGATTGGGTACGCCCATCGAACCGGGTTTCGGCTCCATCCACGGGAAGGTGGCGACGGTCAAGGTGGTTTCCGTCTGCCCGAAACCTTCCATCAGCTTGATGCCGGTCAGTTTGTAGAACGTGTCGAATACGGCAGGGTTCAAGGCTTCGCCGGCGATGGTGCAGTATTGGAGGGACGACAGGTCGTATTTCGTCAGGTCTTCGCGTATCAGGAAACGGAAGATCGTGGGAGGTGCGCACAAAGATGTGATGCGGTAGTCCTGTATCATCTGCAACATATCGGCCGGCGTGAATTTCTCATGGTCGTACACGAATACGGTCGCTCCCGCAATCCATTGTCCGTAAAGTTTCCCCCAGACGGCTTTTCCCCAGCCGGTATCGGCAATAGTCAGGTGGAGGCTGTCGGTATGCAAATTGTGCCAGAAACTACCTGTCACGATATGTCCGAGCGGATAGGTGAAATCGTGCGCCACCATCTTCGGGTTGCCGGTTGTCCCGGAAGTGAAATACATCAGTGAGATGTCGTCGTTGCTGTTCGGATGTTCCGGACGTACGAACGGAGCCGCGCTATCGAGGCCTTTGTGGAAGTCCTCGAAGCCTTCGGGGATTTCGGGACCGACCGAAACGACGCTCCTGATAGAAGGCGAATCGGGCAATGAGTCGATGATATGTTTGGTGATCACTTCCTCGCCTGCGCAGACGATCATCTTGATATCGGCGGCATTCGCACGGTAGACGATATCTTTCTTTGTCAGCAGGTGAGTGGCCGGGATCACCACAGCTCCCAATTTATGCAATGCGATAATCGAGAACCAGAACTCATAGCGGCGTTTCAATATCAACATGACCATATCGCCGTGGCCGATTCCCAGCGACTGGAAGTAAGCGGCTGTCCGGTCGGTCTCTCTCTTGAGGTCGGCAAAGGTGAAGTCGATATGTTCCCCTTGGTCGTTTGTCCAGCACAACGCAATCTTATCGGGTTCTTCTTCCGCCCATGCATCTACTACGTCATATCCGAAGTTGAAGTTCTCCGGGACTTTTATCTTGAAATTCTTTATAAAATCTTCCTGCGACTCAAAGGTCGTTTTGTCTATGAATCTTTCTAACATAACTATTTTGAATTGTCAATTTAAAGGATAATAGCCAGGAAACTGACCTTTTCTCCGTCGAGCGCCTTCATGCCATGCGGCAGTTCGGAGTTGAAATAGATACTGTCGCCTTCTTCCAGTATCAGCTCTTTGTTGTTGATCTGCAACAGCATGCGGCCTTTCAGTACCATATTATACTCTTGTCCCGGATGCGAGTTCAGGTAGATCGGCGTCTCATCTGGCGTCGGATGGACGGTGACCATGAACGGGTCTGCTTTCCGGCCGACGAAACCGGCGGCAAGCGACTGGTATTTATAGGCTTTGGTCCGTTCGACGGCAATGCCTTTGCCCTTACGGGTAATGAAGTAACTGCTCATTTTCGGTTCGTCGCCGAACATCAGCGTTGTCAGCTCTACGCCGTAAGCCTGCGAGATCTGATGTAATACACTTACTGAAATATCGACAGTACCGCTTTCCAGTTTCATGTACTGTTCGGGAGTCAGGTTGCAAACCCCGGCCATTTCTTCAGGTGTGATCTCCAATGCATCCCTGAGTCCGGCCAAACGCTCCGCAATTTGTTTTATCTGTTCGTTCATCTCCGTTGATTATTATATTTATGATGCTCCAAAGATAGGAATAAAAAGCAAAATGTCTAAGGAAAGAGGAATGTAATGTTATTTAGTTATTTTTATAAGGCAGTGTGGAAGATGCTTTTCAGGTAACGGCTGTTTCCCTTGCAGGAAACCATAGTTTCCTTAGCGGGAAACGATAGTTTCCTGCAAGGGGAACTGCAGTTTCCTGCCGAGGAAACGAAAGTTTCTTCCAGTAGGAAACTGCAAGATGTTAAGCACTAACTTGTTAAAAGTGGTGGTGGCGTGCCGGAAAAAACTTAATCGTATTTGATGACACTGACCGGGCAACTTTCGGCCGCTTCCTTTATTCCTTCTTCATAATCGTTGAAGTTTACTCCTTCATTGACGCGTGAGCGGTCTGTGACCTGAAATACTTCGGGGCAGATGCCTTCGCATGTACCGCAGGCGATACAATCTTCTTCTACCCAAACACTCTTTATAGCCATATTCTTTACGTTTAAGATGATTAATATGTTATGATAACAGCTCTACGGCTTGAATTGTTGATGCTGGACGAGATTAGGATTTAAATTTAATTTAACGCTTCAGTCTCTTATTTTAAAAAATTATTGATTATGTTTACGGCGCTGAAATAATCAGTCTTTGAACACTTAATAAAATTAAGGTATACTATGGACAACGCAATTTTTAGTTTTCCCAAACCCATTAATGAGCCGGTAAAGGCATACGCTCCCGGTTCAAGTGAAAAATCATCCTTGAAAAAGGCTCTTGCACAGCTCTCTTCAGAAGAATGGGACATCCCGTTGGTTATCGGAGGTAAGGAAATCCGCACAGGCAATACCGGTAAGGTCGTGATGCCGCATGACCACCATCACGTATTGGCAACTTATCATAAGGCCGGAGAGAAAGAAGTGCAGATGGCTATTGATGCTGCCATGAAGGCGCATAAGGAATGGTCCGAACTTCCCTGGGTCGAACGTGCTTCCGTCATGTTGCGTGTGGCAGAATTGCTTTCTACGAAATATCGGTATATATTGAACGCATCCGTCATGCTGGGGCAAAGCAAGAATCCGTTCCAGGCGGAAATCGACGCTCCTTGCGAATTGATCGACTTCCTTCGTTTCAGTACTTTCTATGCCAGTCAGGTGTATGCCGACCAGCCTTATTCGGAAACCGGTATCCTGAACCGGATGGAGTATCGTGCTTTGGAAGGGTTCGTGTTCTCGCTCACGCCGTTCAACTTTACCTCTATTGCCTCTAACTTGAACATGGCGCCTGCCATGATGGGGAATGTGGCCGTCTGGAAACCGTCGACGACAGCTATCCACTCTAACTATTTTCTGATGAAAGTATTCCAGGAAGCCGGTTTGCCCGACGGTGTTGTCAACTTTATTCCGGGACAGGGAAGCGTGATCGGCAAAGTCGTGACCGCCAGCCGTGATTTGGGCGGTTTCCATTTCACCGGTTCCACTTCCACCTTTAATACCCTTTGGCGTCAGATCGGTGAGAACTTAGGACATTATAAATCTTATCCGAAGATTGTCGGTGAAACAGGCGGCAAGAACTTTATCTTCGTCCATCCTTCCGCTCCGGCTTTGGATGTCGCAACGGCTATCGTACGCGGTGCGTTTGAATACCAGGGACAGAAATGCTCGGCAGGCTCACGGGCCTATATCCCTGCTTCACTCTGGAAGGAAGTGAAAGATTATGTCGGCGATATGCTGAAAGAAATCAAGATGGGAGATGTCCAGGACTTCACGAACTTTATCAATGCGGTCATCGATGAAGCTTCGTTCGACAACATCATGAGCTATATCGATTATGCAAAACAGTCTCCGGATGCGGAAATCGTTTTCGGTGGCAACGGTGACAAGTCGGTAGGTTACTTCGTGGAACCGACTGTCATCCGGACTACGGACCCGATGTTCAAGAGCATGGTGGAAGAAATCTTCGGCCCGGTTATCACGATCTATGTATATGATGATAATAAATATGAAGAGACACTCGAACTCTGCGACCGTACCTCTCCGTACGGTTTGACCGGTTCTATTTTTGCCCGCGACCGCTATGCGATCGATATGGCATTTAATAAATTGCGTTATGCAGCGGGTAACTTCTATATCAACGACAAACCGACAGGTGCTGTCATCGCCCAGCAGCCGTTCGGCGGCTCGCGTGCTTCGGGTACGAACGATAAGGCCGGCGGACCGTTGAACCTGATTCGATGGACAAATGCCCGTTGCATCAAAGAGGCTTTGGTCCCGCCGACAAGCTATGGTTATCCGTTTCTTGGAGAAAAGTAATTAATTTAATGATGAACCGGTAATTAGAATGTGCCAATATGCCAATGATAGAATACTTCTTATGAATTGGTGATTGGCACATTTTGTCAAACGGTATTCCAACTCATTATTTATACGTTAACTGTCAACTAATCATCAAATACCATGTTAGATTTTAATAACACCGAAATTGCTTTCTCTGCCAAATCGCAGTCTGAGCTGAAAAATGCTTATTTGCTGTTCAATACAATCAAGTATCCGTGGCTGGTCAAATGCGCCAGTGTAGCAAGTAATATCGCTTTGAAAATTCATTTCCCGTTGGGATGGGCGGTCAAACCGACCTTGTACAAGCAATTTGTCGGAGGTGAAACTCTGCAGGACTGTTCAAAGGCGATCGACCACCTGCGGAAGTTCAATGTGCGCTCCACCCTGGACTTTTCTGCCGAAGGCGAGCAAACCCCCGAAGGCATACAGGCTACTTTTGAGGAAACCATACGTTCGATCGATTTTGCAAAGGGAAATGATAATCTGGCGTATGCCGTATTCAAGCCTTCCACTATCATAACGGACGAACTTCTCGCTAAAGCATCCGAAAAACATGAGGAACTGACTATCGAAGAAGTAAAGGCCTACCGCGAATTCAAGGAACGCTTTATGGCTTTTTGCCAGCGTGCCTACGACAATGACGTGCGACTGATTGTGGATGCCGAAGACTATTGTTTCCAGGATGCCCTCGATGCTTTGACCGATGAGGCTATGCGCAGATATAATAAGAAACGTGCGATTGTATTTGCTACCTTGCAGATGTATCGTCATGACCGTATGCCCTATTTGCGCCGTATTTTGGATGATGCGAAAGAGAAAGGATATATTGCCGGCGTGAAATTCGTGCGTGGCGCTTATATGGAAGCCGAACGTGCCAGAGCTGCCGCTTTGGGATATCCCGATCCGATCTGCAAGGATAAAAAGGCGACGGACGAGAACTATGACGAAGCTGTCCGTTTCACAATGGACCACCTCGACCATTTCGAAATGTTTATGGGGACGCATAATGAAGAGAGCAACTATAAATTGGCCAAGCTGATTGATGAAAAAGGCTTGAAACGAGATGATCCCCGTATCTTTTTCGCCCAACTGTTGGGGATGAGTGACAATATATCTTTTAACCTGGCTCATGAAGGGTATAACGTAACCAAATATGTGCCGTATGCAAAGGTGCGGGATGTTTTGCCATACCTGATCCGCCGTGCCGAGGAAAACACTTCGGTTGCCGGACAAACCAGCCGTGAACTTCGTATGTTGAAAGCGGAATTGGATCGCCGCAAAGCCGCCCGTGCTTTATAAGCCGGTTCAAATATTGGTAAAAACGAGTTCCCCTTCTCATCCTGATCTGTGAAGGGGAATTTCGTTCCGAATGGAAAAACGTCCCGATAAGGGTGGGCACAGGATTCCTTTGGCGCAGGCATGAGAGAACCGTCATATGAGTATGATCCCCATCTTCTTCATCAGGAAGCAAGCATTCATATTCTGGGCTATTCCTTCCCGCAATTGGTAGGAGAAAGTCAGTTCGTTGTCTTGGATGTCGGCCTCGAAACGGTAATTCTTGATCTGGTTCGGAAATTCCTGTTCAAGTTCGCCTAACGCCAGATCGTGTGTGGCTATGATACCGCAAGCCTGATTCGCCACTAACTGTTTCATCAAAGCGAGGGAACCTTTCTGTTTGTCGATCGAATTGGTCCCTTTCAGGATCTCATCTAAGATGATGAACAACTTTTCACCCTGTTGCAAACGGTCGATAATCATCTTCAACCGTTTCAGTTCGGCAAAGAAATAGGACTCGTTGCTCACAAGCGAATCGGAAGTACGCAGGCTGGTCACCATCCGCGCCGGATACAAGGTCAAAGACGCTGCACAAACCGGAGCGCCGACACAGCCGAGCAGATAGTTGACGCCGATGGTGCGCAGGTAAGTGCTTTTCCCTGCCATATTCGCTCCTGTAATGATCAGGAACCAGGGACTTTTCCGGATGTCGATGTCGTTCTTTACGCATATGTTCCGGTGCAGTAACGGATGTCCGAGCGCTTTGCCTTCCATTTTGAAATACGCGTCTGCTATTTCAGGATAAATATATTCCGGGTGATTGAAGGCGAATCCGCCCAGCGAACAGTAAGCATCGAACAAAGCCAATGCCTCGAACCAGCGTTCCGTTTCCTGTCCGTACTCCTCTTTCCATTTTTCTAATTTCATCGCCATGCGGGTGTCGCGCAAGGTGAAGATATTCAGTATGACGCCGATTGCACTGAAACGTTGGTTCAGCGCACCGATATGGCCGGATAGTTTTTTGATGATCGAAGAAGCCGTTTGTCCGTCGCTTGCGAACCGGTCGTGGATATCGGCTAATTCGGCAGATTGAAAGTTCTCTCTCTCGATACATTTGACCAGATCGGAATAAGTACGGAGGATCTGCTCCATCTTGTCCAAGGAATTGTGTACCGTAGCGATCTGTTTTGCATTGATGTAAGAGACGATGAATGATAATCCGAAAAACAGGCCGGCTGTCGATATCGGGAGCAGGTTCAGTGCACATCCTATCGCGATCAATACCCAAAGGGCGGGGAACAGATAGATGAGCAGTTTCCATGTTTTGCTGTTGATGAAATAAGGAGCGGTTTTGCTTAATAGCGTGACAAGTTGTTGATCGCCCTTGTTTCCCGGATGCAAGATCCCTGTCACATAGAAATGTTGTCGGAGCTGCGTGAATGATTCCAGTTCGCGGATCGCTTCCTGACGCCTTACTATCATTGCCTTGTCGGTGAGCGGTTGCATAAACCAGCCGGCCAGCTTCTCTTTTCCCATAAAAGTAACCGTGCGGTTGATGGACTGGAAAAGCGAATGGTCTCCGAACAAATCCAGATCAAGGCTGAACGAATGTTCTGCGGAGCTTTTTTCCGGTGCTCCGTCGAACGCGCTGAAATCGTAATCCAACCCGTTCAGTTCGTTTCGGCAAAGGTCTGCCAGTGCTTCGGCATAACATTTCCGGGCAAACAGTTTGGTGTGCCAGATCATCAGAGCCATAAACGGGATAATGAACAAGACGGCAATCCCGGCCAACACTGTCCAGTCTTCGGATTTGAAAAACCAGATCATGGCGATCAAACCGGCAACCAATAACAAACGGATGCTTCCGAGCAAATGAATTTTTTTCTTCAGACTATCAGCCCTGCGGGTGTAAGCTGTGACAATATCCTGGTAATAGTTGTATATCTTTTCCATGCGTGCAAAGATAGAAAAAATGAACTAACCATTCTGTAATTGGTTTTATTAAAAAGAATGATAACGAAATGACCAATATAGGCGCTAAACAGGCGAATTATCATTCTTTGATTCGTATATCTTTGCTGAGATTTTTATCGACTCAATAAACTTGATGCATTTTATGAAAAGAATCGTGATGCTCCTGCTTCTGTCAGTGATGGTCTGTGCCCTGTCGGCACAGGAAAAAAGGGGAGAAACAATCGGGGAAAGAATCGTGGCGAATGCTTATAACGCCGACAGTATCCGCGCCATTTTGGACAAGATGCCGTATTTCACCCTGTTCAAAGACAATTACTTCGTAGGAGGGACGACTCTCGGACATAAACCGACTGCTGCCAATTCGGATGTGAAATTCCAGTTGAGTATTGCGCAACGACTGACAAAAAGTAAATTGCCCTTTGATACTTATCTGTTTATCCAGTACACTCAGAAGGCTTTTTGGAATGTCTTTCAGGAATCGTTGCCTATGAAAGACCTTAATTTTAATCCTGGTATCGGTCTGGGGCATCTGATTGTCTACCATAATAAATATATAGGCAAGGGATATCTTATGCTCGAACATGAATCGAACGGGAAGGACAGTACCGCTTCCCGCAGTTGGAATAAAGTCACTTTTGCGGTTGCGATCACCCTTTCGCCGAATTGGGAGGCGCAGTTCAAGACTTGGATACCGATTGTGGACGGCAAATATAACAAAGACCTGCTGAAATATAACGGGATTTTCCAAGTGGCCGCCAATTACCGGACCGACAACCGCCGTTTTAATTGCGGCGTGATCCTGACCAAGCGCAAGACCTGGACCAGCTTTAACACGCAGGTCGAACTGAGCTACAAATTCAACAATAATGAGAATCAATATTTCTTTCTGCAATATTACAATGGTTTTGGAGAAAATCTCCTGGAATATAATAAGTTCAAAAGTATGATAAGGATAGGCTTCGTTATCAAGCCTTCCGATTTCAGTTTGTATTGACAGGTGGAAATAAACAACAGCCTTTTCGTATTGTTATGTATATATATAATGTATAATGATGCTAAATAACAAAATAAACGTAAAGGAACGATATTGGAAATACTCTCTGATAACGATTATAATCGTGCTGGGGGTAATTCTTTTTGTAGAGTTTATCCCTTTTCTGGGAGGGATCTTGGGAGCGTGCACTATTTATATATTGGTAAGGAAACAACTGTTGTATCTGACGGAAAAGAAACATTGGCGGCGCAGTATCGTCGCTGTAATCTTGCTATTGGAGACGGTTCTCTGTTTTTTGATACCGCTTTCTCTGGCTGTCTGGTTATTCATCAATAAGTTGCAGAATTTTAATCTGGATCCGACCCGGCTGGTCCAGTCGGTGGAGCATGTCGCGAACCTGATCGAGCAACGGACCGGATATGACGTGCTCGACACCTCCAATATCATGTCTGCCGTCTCCGTCCTCCCGAAGATAGGGCAGGTGTTGATGGGAGGAATCAGTGGTTTCGCCATCAATGTGGCCGTACTGGTGCTGGTACTCTATTTCATGCTGATCGGCGGTGCCAAGATGGAAAAGTATGTTTACAGCATTCTGCCTTTTAGCGACAAGAATAAGAAAAATGTCTTGAGCGAGATCAATATGATCGTCACTTCCAATGCGATCGGGATTCCGTTGCTGGCGATTATCCAGGGATTGATCGCCTTGCTCGGTTATTGGATATTCGATGTGCCGAGTCCTTTTCTTTTTGGTTTTCTGACCTGTTTTGCCACGATCATTCCGGTCGTGGGTACTGCGTTGGTCTGGTTGCCACTGGTTCTCTATATGGCGTTGACCGGAGATTGGGTGAACGCTGCCGGATTGGCTGCTTATGCCTTGATTATTATTACGAATGTGGATAATCTGATCCGTTTTATTTTGCAGAAGAAGATGGCGGACATTCATCCGCTCATCACCATATTCGGTGTGATCATCGGCTTGTCTTTGTTCGGTTTTATGGGGATTATCTTCGGGCCGCTTTTGATCTCGATCTTTATACTTTGTTTCAATATATTCAAGGAAAAGTATCTGGATAATGCCCGATAACCGTTACCTTTGTATGGATAAATAAACAAAGCCATGCATAGCAGAAGAATTAAGAACAATTGGCACATCATCAAAGGACAGCCTCTTACCGAATTAGACAAAAAAGTACTTTACTTTCAGAATAAAGGCCACCTGGTGCCCTCCCGCAAACTGATTAAGACAGCAGAACAGATCGAAGGTATCCGCCGGAGCAGTGTAGTGAATACCGGGGTGCTCGATTGCGTTGCAAAAGAGATCAAGGCCGGTATGTCTACCGCCGAAATCGATAAGTTGGTGTATAATTATACCGTTTCGCACGGAGCTATTCCGGCACCTCTTAATTATGAAGGGTTCCCGAAAAGCGTCTGTACTTCTGTCAACGAAGTGGTCTGCCACGGTATTCCCAACGAAGATGAGATATTGGAAGAAGGGGATATCATCAATGTAGATGTTTCGACTATATTGGACGGATATTACTCGGATGCTTCCCGTATGTTTATCATAGGTAAGACGACTCCTGAAAAGGAAAAGCTGGTGCGGGTGACGAAAGAGTGTCTCGAAATCGGCATGCAGGCTGCGAGACCGTTCGGTTTTGTCGGCGATATCGGCAATGCCATCCAGCGCCATGCGGAGAAGAACGGTTACTCTGTCGTCCGCGATTTATGTGGGCATGGTGTCGGACTGGAATTTCATGAAGAACCGGAGGTCTGTCATTTCGGACGGAAAGGGACAGGGATGCTTCTGGTTCCCGGCATGGTATTTACGATCGAGCCGATGATCAACATGGGAACTTGGCAGGTCTTTATTGACGAAGAAGACGGATGGACAGTCGTTACCGAAGACGAACAGCCTTCCGCACAATGGGAGCATACGTTCCTGATGACGGAAACGGGACTTGAAATACTTTCTTATTAGTCTTGATATTGATAGAAATGGCTTTTCAACGGTGAAAAACGATTTCAAGATTTCTCGAAATGGGTTTTGAATAGTGAAAAGCCATTTCGAGAAATCTTGAAATGACTATTTTTTGTCTTTCAATAAATCCCGTATCTCAGTAAGCAACTGTATATCGGCGGGAGGGGGAGCCGGAGCTGCCGGTGCTTCTTCTTTCTTTTTGTTCAGGGCGTTGATCCCTTTTACCAGCATGAATATAGAGAAAGCGATAATGATGAAATCGAAAGTCACCTGCAAAAAGTTTCCATAGTTGATGGAAACAGCCGGTGAGACAACTTTGTCACCGTCCATTACAGCCTGTTTCAATACGATCTTTAAATCGGTGAAGTTTACGCCTCCGATCAGTAAACCGATGGCAGGCATAATGATGTCGCCGACGACAGATGACACGATTTTACCGAAAGCACCGCCGATAATGATACCCACTGCCATGTCGATCACATTACCACGCATGGCGAATTGTTTGAACTCTTGTAGAATCTTCTTCATAATTTAGCCTTTTTATGTTATAACTACAAAAGTATACGTTTAGTTGTGAATATCCAAAACAATTACAATCAACCGTGTGTAATAGTTGAGGCAAATAACAAAATAACCCTGCCAATTCATAAATAAAATGACAGGGTTATTTTACAGCAAAGTTCTTAAGCTTACTTGCCTAAGAGGGATTGCTTCATTCTTGCAATGTCCCGCAAGTAGTCCTGCAAGTCCTGTTCGTGTTCTTCTTCCATAGACAGGATGTGCTTGGCGATATCGCAGGTGGTGAAGTCTTTGCCGTCTGTGAATTCGGCGATTTCCTGGTAACGTACGATCGCACAACGTTCGGATGCAACATTCTGGTTTAACAGATTAACGACATCAAAGTCGGTAGGAATACTGTATTTGCATCTGGCAAGATCAAACCATTTTTCCGGATCTAATACAGGAACGCCTTCCAATTCGATAATGCGGTCTGCCAACAACTTGGCATGCCCCAGTTCTTCTTTAGCGTGTTCTTCGAATTCAGCCTGCACGTTTGCTCGCATAGCTCCTTCTGCAACGAGGGCACCAATCCAATATTGGTAATAAGCTAACCATTCTTCGGATAATGCAGCATTCATTTGTACTAACAAGTTGTCTACATCTAATTTGCCCTTAAGGATCTTAACACTTTCTTTTGCCATGATTGTAAAATTTAGTTTTGTATAGCGCATAAATACATTTTAGGAACAACTGGCTGTTGTATTTGTTCATGCCAGATACTGGACTTCGCATATTTTTCTCTTTTCGAATATCCCTCACATGCGTACCATATAATATTCCATCTTGTCCGTCAAAAAAAGGCGGAAAAAAGAGTCTGAAATATTTGGATCGTATATTGTAAATCTCTACTTTTGCACCCGCATTCGAGCGAGAGTGGTTTAAGTCGACATGATGGAGAAGGTATTACCCGGAGTGGGTGGATGAGGTTAGCAAGGCTAAGCGACATGTCTGACCATCCGGCGGCTTTCGAA
>NZ_CDRTCT010000037.1:0-42710 GCF_977054455.1 Parabacteroides sp.
CGTGAAAGAAACACAAAAAATGTTGAAATCCAATGAAAAATAACTATATTTGAACCGTCTAATCAGACGCACTTAGTGGTATACTTTTCAATTACTAAGTGGAGTACTTTTCAGTTATTATCTACAGTTATGGAATGAGCTAAAGCTATCTTTCTCATAAATTACCCAATAATCCATATGCTCCTTCTCTGGCTTTGGCTGTAAAGCTCTCGCAATATCACGCTCCATAGTATCTGTAATTTCACGCATTGCATATGTGCTCCTATCGAAATATCCTCCACTCATAGTTATTTTCCTCCTTATCAAATTAAATACTATCATATCGTTTATCCAACACTCCAGCAAACATATCCATCTCTCGCTTGGAAATTCCTAATCGTGTTGCCAATTCTCGCCATCCTTTTACAGTTTCAATCACTTCCGAAATAATCTTTTCTGCCGTTTTTCGGTTAAGCATATAATCTTCGCAAGCATCCAGCAAAATACTCAGCTCTGCTTTATTAGAGGTTGACGAAACAAGCAGACTTTGATACTCATTCAGAGTGGGGTTCATGTCGTATGCAGGAGATAGTGTCCAACCTTTTGCTGTCAAAAGAAAATCGTGATTACGGAAATGGTCATCGCTATTGCCAATGCAGATATTGAAAGCCACACGGCGATAAAGTTCCTCCAGATTGTTTTCCACATTCGTACAATTCTGGATTATGAAATCGACTATATCCAAATAACCGTGTCCTGTAGTTGCGTTGTCACCGTCATTGAGCCCCAATAAGGTCATGGCAGAAGCAAAATGAATCCGTTTCCCCTCTTGGGTTCTATCGAAGCGTTGCGAAAGTAAGGTGTGATATTTTTCTCCGGTAGCCAGCACTTTGGTTTTCGCAGCATTTATACCTGCTTTTGCAGCAAGAAGGTGACTGAAATGCTCCCAAAGTCCGGCATCATAATCATCCTTGCGAGAAGGGAACTTGGCTATATAAAGCGTTTTATCCGTGTCTATCACACTGGCTTTAGGTCTTGCACCTCCCAATGAAGAACCCGGCTGCACAAGTTGAGCAACCCATTTCTTGTCAGGAAGAACATTCCCCTCTTCGCTTTTCTCAATTTCCGCACTGGCTGCAATCAGCTCCCTTATATCAGTCAGAGGTGGAATTTTCAACGACTCACTTACATTTATAAATCCTCCGTCTTTTGACTCCTTGAAACGGAAAGCACCCATTCGAGAAAAGTCATCGATACCAGTCAAAAAGTCGAAAGAAGACCGTCTCCGCACCGGTCGCTTCTCTTCCATCGCAGCAATCTGCTCACGTCGCAACAACAGCGTTCGACCCCAACGATCCGGCAGGGCATCCGAGAAACATCCGAATATATCTTTCTCCGGTTGCGTATATTGCTGTCCCGGATAATTATTCAGGTCATCACTTAGGAACAAATCGCCGTGTTTCTTCAGCCATTCATCGTTGAATGTAAAACAATAGCTGTCCGAACCACGAAGAGATTCATAGCCTAACTCGCCAACGAATTCTGTTTCCTTTAGCCAATCAAAATCGGCATAAACATATAGCGTCTTCATCGTTTACTCCTTTTTTGAGGCACGTTCCCTTGTCTTCAAACTCAAATCCTGCAAGGCTTTTCCCAATTTGTCTTCTTTGGCTATCCACAGAATATCATCGTCAAGCTGTAAAGCATACAGCACACGTAAATAGATTCCGATTGCTACTGTCGGTGCGCCTTTCTCTATTCGGGACACAGTCAATGGAGAGCAGGTGGCACGTTCAGCCACTTGAGCCACACTAAAATTCCTGCGCAAGCGAGCCAGTTTAATCTGTTCTCCTACAACCAACATCTTCTGCTCCAATTTTCGGGGCAACTTGGTTCCCATTGTATTTTTAGTCATAATCAACCTATCATATAATATGCAAAGATAATGTTTTTTGTTTATTTAATGATGTATTATAGGTAAAAATCGCAAGATTAAAAGACATGGCTATATTAATACTGACCTTCTTACCTCCAAAATTATTGTAAAGATCGTTTTAAAGAAGCCGACTTCTACCTTTGTCTATGATTATTTGCAAGATAAAAGCCAGCCTCCTCAATTTAAGTATCAAGCGATGGGCTTCACCAATTCTTCATCCTGCCATTCCGCAATAGAAACAATCGCATTGTATTGTTCCAAAGTCAAATCCGATTCACCATCGTCTGAACATTCATATTCCCACGGCAATTCGTAAACAGAACCTTCTTCCTGATACCCCATATAGTTATGGTACGAATTATGAATCAACCGCACATAATCTTCTTCACGCAGAATCCTCAGGAGTTTTTCGGCATCCCGAATCAGCAGTGATACTCCAGCCTCATATAAAGCAGTAGCAACCTCAATGGCCAGCTCGACATTTGCCGAATAGCTATTAGAAATAACTATCACCCATCCTTGCTGCGACACCTTCGATGCAATGACATTCAGGCGTGAAAGTCCCAACTCGCCATAGTGGTCTGTTGTAAACTGGATAAAATCCTTTGGACTATCAATATCGTACAGCTTATCTACATCTACGAACTTCACTCGTTTGTAGTAGGTTACATCTCGCAGTTCTTCCGGAATATTCGGCTGTTCTTCGTATATACGGTTTCCAACACCTCGTTTCCGGTAGTATGCCTCATAAGCCTCGTTAGCGATGCGATAATACGTGCAATATTGCCGAATGGTCATAGTCTTCAGATGAGATGCGTAATGTTCCTTCACTGAATCCTCCAAAGCCTTTATCGCTGTTTCCCGATCTTCCACCTCAATCTTGAACTTCGGTGCTATCCGGTTGAGTTCCTTTCGTACAATCCGCCCAGTTCGTTGCTGGTACGGCAGATTGTGCGCCACATAGTCGTTGAATCCATCAGGATTTGCAACAATAACATCAACCAGCCTCTGCAAATAGTCGAAAAGTCGGGCAAGGGAATCCTGATACCATGCGTTATCTGATTCTCCGTCGGCACAAGAGGAGCGATTCGTTATGACGAAATGCGTATGTTTTCGGTTTGTAATGCGAATCGACCGGAACTCTGCATATCTATAAGAGGCAATATGAAACCACTGCGTTTCCGTTGGATTGAATGCGAGCCAGTCCGCAAGGAACGCTTCCTTGCTTTGATACTCTCCCGAAGCAATCAGTTCCTCGACATCACCCCATTCCTCTGGAGTAAGTCGCGGCATCTCAATGTAAGAGCCACGGTATTCATCATCCCCCATTATGGCAAGTCGCTCGAACTGAGGCTGAATTTCAGCCAAACGTTCCAACATATCGCCACTAACGGTGATTTCACAATGGCGCATTTCACCCATTGTTTCTATATGTGAAGCGTTCAAGCCAACCTCCTTCGCCAAATCGACAAAGAGTTTTCTATCTATTATTCTTTCATTCATTGCTTTATGCTCATTAAGGTTCAACATATTTTTCCGGATCAAATCCATTCACAAGGTGCTCATTCGCAAAAATATATCCCATCTGGTTACAGATTACTTTGGTGCTACCAATCTCTGTGTCAATATTGGTATGCGAATGTCCATAAATCCAAGCACCTATCCGACTGTTGGCAATCCAATCACTATATTCGTTGGCAAATGCACTGTTCAGTACGGAGTTCTTGTGTTGCGGTGCAACCACTTCAAGAGTCGGCAAATGATGAGTAACCGCCACAATATGATTCGCCGTGCTCTCTTCGACACTTTTCCGGATAAAATCTATGCAGGTATCATGCATCCGATTGAACTCCTCCACCTGTAGCAATTTTCCGTCAAACTTAATTTGACGGAAGTCGTTCATGCCTTTCCACACGAAATACTCGTCATTCGGGTTAATCCGTGACCATAGCGTACTCAGGACAAAATCGGTATCATCAATGCGGACTACCTGATTCTGATAGTACCCTACATTCTTCCGGAACATCCACCTCCATTGCAGTCCTCGTTCCATCACGTCCGAATAATTATAGTATTCGTGATTGCCGGGAACAATCAGAACCTGCCTGTAATTATCCGAAGCCCATTTCCAGAATCTCATCAAAGGAGCCATCCTATCACTAAGATAGAATATATCTCCAGCCAAAACCAACACATCACCGGTAACAGGCAATTCATTCTGCTTTAAATATCTGCTGTTCTCCCCGAACTCCAGATGTAAATCGCTCATATATTGTATCTTCATTACTCTGCCATTTTTGATTGTTCAACCTGTCTTTCAATAATTGTCTTCACTTGTGCAAATGAAACCGGCATAAAGTTGTTGTTATCAACATCTACGTCATATTGTGTCGGATAGAGGTACTGAAGCCGTGTGGCATCAATCCCAGTGTTATTCTTCCTCGTATATACATGACCGAACAGTTGCCATACATCTTTATAGCCGCCATCAAAGCACAGAAACGGATAGTGATTCAAATATATCTTCTGTTTATCCACTTCTATATGCATCTGCATAGCCACATGCTCAAATCTATCGACATAACCCTGCCTCAAGTTCTTCAAATCATGGTTACCGAGAATCAGATATATCTTGCCATTCAATCTATCAAGTATTTTGGTCCATTCAGCGGAACCGCCAAGACAAAAATCACCCAAGTGAAACACAATATCATTTAAGCCAACTGTACTATTCCAATTGGAGATGATAGTCTCATTCATCATTTCCACATCCTTAAAAGGTCTGTTGCAGAAACGAATGACATTTCCGTGATAAAAGTGGGTATCAGATGTAAAGAATACCTTGCTACCTTCAAATTTATAATTCATTTCTTCTCAATTTATGTGCATCACTGCACGTTAATAATCTGTTTGTCAATCACCCATCAGACGGAAATGACAGAAAAGCATCGTAAGGTAACTGTCACAAATGGGTATAAAAACAAAATAGTTGGAAAGTTCGGTAAAGACTCTCCAACTATTCAGTTTATATTTTCAATCAAGGGTAGAATAAACTACACCATGCTATGTTCTTCGTTGGAAAGTATTTATAATACAAGGTTCAATGCCAAAGACATGAACACACGACATAGATTCAGGGCGTTTGTTACCCCAAATTGTGACTTTCGATAATATGTTCATTCTATTTCTCTGCATTGTTAGTTTTTATATCGTTTCAGAATTGGTGCAAAATTAGCAATTAAATTCAATATCACATATTACTTTCTGAAAAAATACACGTAACTTCTTTGCCTATATGCTGCACATAATAAAAACCGAACCCATGCAATTAATGCACAGATTCAGTTCCTTATCATTTAGCTCATTCCATTGATTCCCGAATAATCCGCCTAGTCTCTTCCTTATACTCCTTGCGATCATATTCAAATCCCCTGCACATCCAACAGCTACACGGAGTACCTGTAGTTTTGTAAACTTGCGCCCATTTTTCTTTTGCTAATTCAAACCAATGAGGATGTTCATAATAGCTTCCATCCTCTCTAATGATGCAATGACCATAAGCGGCATAAAGAATCATGCGAGCCTTAAACACACGAGCCATTTGTTGGCGTCTCCAAAATTTGTTTCTTTTGTCCATCGTCTCTTTCTATTAAAGTTAGGATGAACAACGATGTTACTTTGGTGAGACTTAATATATCCATAGAATTTTATACTTTTAAATGTTATTCAACTTGATGCATCTTTTCTTATCACAAGGATGGTACAAATATTCGATATTATATTCGGTATGAGTGTGGATACTGTTTGAAAACTGCACCAAACTTTATTTTACGCTACCGTACATTCAATGATATTTTACAACTATGAGGAGCCTATTTCCCTGGAAATTCATAGATTTCTATCAACTTATTTACCAAGTCAGTGGTACGAACCTTGATATCCTCAATCGTCCATACATCTTTAGTAGCTATCTCACGATTTATTTCAAGCCCGTTTTTATAACCTATAAAGCGTTTGCCGTCCTTACTCTTTCGGTCGCGCTTTTCTTCAAACGACTTGTTGCCAAGTGTGCTATTATAACCCGTAATGGTAAGGTTTCCAATCTTGTGGGTGTATTCCTCCAGATACTTTTGGGCTAAATTCTTATCGCCATCAGCAATCATATCTATCCAACATTGTGGAATATTTTCCCCTTCGGGGAAGATATGTTCAATAGTCCATACGAACACTTTTTTATCAGTGCGCATCCATAAATCAGTCCATGTCTCCTGTGTCATGGCAGACTCTGCGAGTTTACAAAGTATGTAGCGCGTTGCACCTACATTGTCTTTATATATATCGCCCTCCAGACTGCGGCGGAATTGTTCATCTGAAGCACAATTGGCAGGTGTACTCAGTATGTCTACAATCAGTGCCATTATATCATTTCCAACAGAGTTTGACTCTTCTATTTTACTGATAATATCCATAAAAATCCGCGTCAAATCACGTGTATTCGGATAGTCCGTGATATTTCTGCGAACAAAATACTTGGCAAGTAATCTGGTGAACTGGTTGATTTGATTCTCCGTAATAGCAAGTTTTTTCTTATTCCTCATCAAGTACATGAGAAGAAGGTAAGAAGGTGCGCCTTGGATATGGTCGAGGTCTTCCAGAGCTTTACGATAGGTTGTTTCCGTGGAATCTTGTAGAATGAGCCAAGAATAAATTTGTCCACAACTCAAAATATCATCAAGAAAAGATGGCAGATCTTTATTGATAAGGTTCTCGAATATATTTAGCAAATTAGAGCGAGTGGCCACGACACCCAATGGGTCTTTCTTGCGGTCGTTATCACTTTGAAAAGGCTCATTCAAACGATGTTTGAAGGCATTATAATAGTGCCGAAAAAAACGTTCCTGTATCCCATAGTCATCGGATAGATTGCCGAGCAACATCTGCCAACGGTTGAAGCAGTCATCAATAGTCAGATTGTTACTTTCCGCCCGTGCCATAATAAGGTTCTTCATTAAATCAATCGCAGTCAATGGTGTTCCTCGGTTGTTCAGTGATTCGAACAACACGTATGCGTCTGAATGAGTAGAAACCTCTATCTTAACCAGCATAGCTTGCTTCACTTTATTATACTTGCCCAACAAGAAATTGACTACATTATCTCCATCCATATCCTCCATCTCTTTATCGAGACGCTTTAAAAAATAGGTGTAGCAACGAGCTATCTTTCTCATAGGGTAATAAGCGTGCTTTGGTGCAGTAGCTTTTCGCAAGCCCACCTCGTTTAATAGGTAATCATAGTCATCCTTATTGAAGTTCTGCACCTGTGGCACCAGTTTCATTTCGTTCGGAGAGTTTTTGCTTTTCAGCGACTTCCTTAATGACGGTAGCACGTCGCCATCATCCTCACTCAAATAGTCTGCATGTTCCTTCAAGCGAGTGTAAATAGCAGTTAGGAATAGGCTTATGGTGGTCAGTCGCTGCTGACCATCTATCACCTCCAAATAAGGATTGATGGCATCTCCTAAAGGAATACATATGATAGATCCTATGAAATATTCATCGTTGTTTTCACTGATGTCATCGTAAAGAGCTTCCCATTCACGATAACTCCACGTGTATTCACGTTGATACTTTGGAATGGTATAGTAGAAATTACCATCCGATGAAAGAATCTCGTAGATATGATATTTATTAACGCTTTGTATCATGATGCTATACTTTATTTTATCTCAATAGTGATTGTATATATTGAAATTTTTCATTCATGTTTAATTTTTCTATTACTCATTCTTCCTCGAATCCTTCTGATGCATTTGCTATCAGTGCCTTCCCTATCTCCAATTGTAGGTATTTCGGAAGACGAAGCAATTTTGCCATAAGATGGCTATAAGTGAAGTCTACTTTAGTGTCTAGTATTGGTTCTTCTTCAATGCTCGTATCAATATTCTCAACGGTTTCAGAATCCTCTATAAAATCGGAAAAGTCCGGCTTCTCTATCCAATTTTCTATCATACCGTCAGGCTTGATTCTTAAACGGATATAATCCCCACAATCATCCGCCTCCGGAATTAAGCCATTGGGTACATAATCGGCAATTTTACATATTACCTTTTTGTCTTTGTCAAGCAAGAAATAGGTTCCGCGATCACATACCTTGGCTTGAAGATATAAAGTTCCATATTCCGGTTTCCAATCAAGAAGTTTATGAGTTTTTAAGTCAATTACGCCAGACCACATCCCTTTAGAAACCAAAGGATACTTGTTTTCATATAGCTCACCAAGCCAATCAGCTGTATAGCTACACATTTCCTCATTATATGGGAAGTATATCACCAGATAGTGAGCCACCTCATTCAAATTCTGTTCTTTGATTCCAACTAATATCTGTTTTGCCATAATCACAATTTTTAAATCGTAGTCAATAGACTCACATCAACATCAGGAATGATAACGTCCGCAAGTTTGTCTTCGATAAGGAATCCCATATATAGCGGAATGGTGAGTATATCCCCCTCACGTCCTACATTATATTGACCCAACTTGATTGCATTCTTGATATGATACACATCCTGGTTTCTAAGAATTGTTGTCATACTTTTTGCCTTACCTGTCTTAGCCTTGACTTCAAGGATAACGCATTCGCCTTTGAACCTTACCAAGAAGTCCAGTTCAAGCCCACTGTCCTTATGGAAATAGTATAGCTTCTGTCTGGACTTGCACAGGAAATCCTCCATGAGGTTCTCAAAGATGGCTCCCTTGTATCCAAGAAGATTGCCCTTTAAAATATCTGCCTGAGTACCATAGTCGAGCATTGCCACAAGGACACCTATGTCGGTAGTGTACACTTTGAAACAATCTTTGATGGAATTGCCCTCTAACGGCAGCTCCGTAATCTGCGTGTTATAGCACCTACGGACTATTCCGGCATCCTCCAGCCATTGAATGCTACCGATGTATTGAGAAGACCTTCCGCCCTTTTTGACTATGGAATACTGGAATTTCTTGTTCTCCTTGGCTAATTGCTTCGGAATGGATTCAAAACATTCACGGATATTAGGTTTGTCTGCATCATCTGCATATTTAACCATATCCTCTTCGTATTCGGCAATAAGATTACGTTGCTTCTTATATATGAGTTCGATATTCTTGGTTTCAAGGAAGCAATTCACTACTTCCGGCAAACCTCCGACAATGACATATCTGTACAACATTTTCATCATTGCCTTGTGAATCCCATCAGGAACAGCCTTTTCTTTCTCAAAGCATGACTTCACAGAATCAATAACCGCCTCACCGATTCCGTTTGCCCATAAAAATTCCTCAAAATCCAATGGGTACATATCAATCACGGTTTCATATCCGACAGGGACAGAATCTTGTCCTACATCCTTTTTCTTGCTTTGACCATAACCTTTCACTCCTAAAAGAGAAGCTGTGGCAATAACATCAAAGCGTCCGTCTATATGGAATGACTTCAAGGCTGTCCTTGCTTCCTTGCATTCTTGAATCTCGTCAAGGATAATACAAGTTTTCCCTTCAATGAAACGACTGCCTTGAATCAGAGCTGAGAGGTTGAGAATTATGGTATCGACATCTATATTGCCAGTAAAGGCAGACTTCCTGTCAGGTTCAAGAATGAAGTTCATATAGACCACATTTTCATAATTCTCCCTTGCGAATTTCTGAACAATGTATGTCTTTCAACACTTGCGGATACTTTTTATCACAAGGGGCTTTCTGCCCTCAGTCTGTTTCCAATTGGCTAAATATGTCTCTATTTTTCTCTTAAGCATGGCACAATCTTATTTTCTTTTCTGCAAAATTACACTTTTTCGAGCGAATAAACCAAGATTGAAGATATTTTTTCAAATGAATAAATCGAATTCTCCACACTTTTTCAAACGAATCATCCCCATTACACGACATTTTTTCAAGCGAATCACAATATAAATTGTACCAACTTTACTTTAACCTCGTATTTATATATACGTGTATTAAAATAAGCCTAACAGAGGGAGAAAAAGAGATGGCTTCGCCAAGACTAAGCCGAACCATATCTGTAGACTTTCTCTTTTGGCTCCAAAAAATCCAAAGTCCTACCCAAAAGAAAAGTAAAGTAAAGTAAGATTCGCTCCTTATCAAGCCATAAAAAACCAACCAAAAAATCCGTTGAAGAATCCGTGAACCCATCTCTTATTTTGCAGCCTGAACCAGCGAAATTATCCCCGATATGCCTTATCTTTGCGAAGCAGAGGTTTCGGGGCGAAAGAGAGCGATTTTCCCATTTTCCCTCTGTTTTGAGATAGGCAACGAAGAAAAGTGTTAAATCTTCGATTTTTGACGAAAAAACAAGTAATTTTTTGAGCAGTCTATCTTTTAAGCCATAAACTACTGATAATCAACTAGCATAATATGCTGCGTCGTAAAATGAGTATTTTTACGCAATGCAAATATAATCAATGGCTTTGAGTTATACTATAACTTTACGATGCTCGCAAGAAAGAAAAAGAGTATCTGGGGTTTTACCTCAACCCTAACGAGGATGGGAAGCCTGAAAAAACAAAAGAATCGCCCGAGAATCAGCAATCCTCACTCATCAGGCAGACAATCATCAAAAACGCCGAATGGAATTTCTAAATTCTCACTTCATATCTTTGAGCCTATTTCTACGTTGATGGTAATCTGCCAAATAGGTTTTCTTGGTGCTGGGTAATAGGAATGAGGCTTCTATAAGTTGTTCGATTAGTGGATATTGAGTAGTGAATTGAGTTATTATCTCAACCACCCGTTTTTCATTGATTCCGATACGCTTTCCAAACTCTTTGAAAGATCGCCCATTCGCCTTACCGTTAAACTTCAAGAATTCCGATTTATCTCCCTCGCGAAACAAACCGCGGCTCAAAGCGAAATCACTATCATCAATATGCAGGTGCGTATTCAACAAGTCATAAGCCGGAGCCAATCGAAAATCACCTCTTGAAGTTTCGAGCACAGAGAAATTCTTCAAATGAGCATCGCCGTTTGAAAATAAAAAGTTGAAAAGTATAACTTTAAAATACTTCTCAATTTCAATACGCCAAGCAGGGATATATCGCTGTATTAGCTCGGCCAGTTCTTCGTAGCTGTATTCATACTTATAGTTACTTCCACCGTTTGTGGGCATCAAACCAGCCAACGAAGAAAAGTCTTCTTTGCGCAGCTTTACGCCTCCTACTCCAACATCAAAGCGTTTTGTGATATAAGCTGACTCACCGGTTTGGAAAAAACACAATCCATTGGCAGCCGTCTCAATTCCGTAAACCTGTGAAGCAATTTGCATCGTCAGATTTTCGTTCGCGGGAATCTCCTTCACTCGTCGCAAACGGCTGAGTGGGATCGGCTTTAAGATATGTGTACTTTGCTCTCCCTTTTGCGACAGACGTATCTTGCCTTTTTCAACAAGGCAAACCTCCTTATCTTGTACTCCTGAAATTGAGATATGTTCTATATTCTCTATAAACTTCTCATTATCCTCTTCGTTCTTCTCCGGAGAATCATAAGGAAGGATATGCGATACCTTTTTGCCTGCAAAAAGATTTCTTAGGGCAACAGGAGAATAGGTTTCATATCCTTCCGCAAGAGTTGACGGGCAATGTGTTAGTTTCATAAATCAATCGGTTTTAGTGTTACTGCTCCTATTGTGTCGTGTGATGTGGTGGCAAGAAGAAGTCCGAAATAGTCTTTCTCATCAATTTTCAACAATCGGCATTGGGCCTCTTTGTTTGCTCCTTCAGATAGTAAACTAAAGAAGAACGGAAATAGATAATCGCTCGTAAACTTTATCTCCGTTTTGGGCAATGTCAAGCTCACCTCCGGCATCAAGGTGTTGGCAAAATATTCCGATTCATACTCAAACGAATAACTCCCATTGTCGTTCTCGGTTAGAGTTCCGGCTTCAATACCCTTCATATAGACTTTTGCACTTCGCATCGCTTATCGTTTTAGTTGTTTGACACCCACAGTAATTTCCAGTCCCAGCACATCTAATATCTTTCCCAGTACCTCAATGGTTGGGTTTGCTTGTCCACGCTCAATTTTGTATAGCGTATTAATACTGATACCTGCAATATCTGCCAAGTCGGGCTGCGTAATCATAAGTTCTTTTCTACGGAGACGTATCTGTTCGCCAATAGAGACCCGTAATGAGTTTATCTGATTATCCATATTCACACTATATTGTGATTTATACTGCAAAGATAGTGTGTTTTTCTAAAAATAACGATTAAATCACATTTTATTATGATTTTAAAGATACCATGATACTATAAGGCGACAAGTAGGACTATAATCACATTATAATGTGATATACCTGATAATATAAAAATAATGCGTATATTTGCCTCAGCAAACCATTTGTAACCCCAATGCGGTAACACCCACCAAATCAACCCTCTAAAATTGATTGGAGACTTCCGCAAAAGGGCTGAAAAACCGCGGTACAACACGTATATCGAAAACTCTGAGAACCAACACTGAATTTCCCGGTACTTTCAATATAATTGTAAAAATGAACTTTGTACCGTTTAAAAGAGCAAAACGCTAACGCTCAATAGTGTAAATATGCTGCATCGAGAGGAAAAAGATTTAGATTTATAGACATATACTTACTTGATGAAGAAAGATTTTAGCGGTTATAAGAGCGTCGTAACCACATTTGTCAGATTTAAACCGTAAAAAAGTAGGGGGTTATTGTATAATATTGTTTTGTTAACAATAAAGCACATTCTTTGCAAATAGCTGTAAATTCAAGTACTTCATAGTGGATAAAGGGCTTTTCGCCATGAAGTGCGCGGTTTTTTACCACGAAGACGGTCGCCATCGCCGTGAACTGCCGGGACCATGTGCCACGAAGACGGTCGTCATGGCAACAAAGACGGTCATCGCCACGATGAAGACGGTCGTCATGCCGGTAAAAAGGCAAATTTCTTTTGGGATATTCAGGCCTGCGGTAAGATTCGTTTGCTACAGACAACTCTCCGGGAGTTTAGTTTTTCCACAATGTCAGGATTTTCTGCTTTTCGGTAACAAAGGAACTTTGTTTTTCGACTTCCTGCCGTACTTGTTTTACAGGCTGATTATTAATTCCAATCTGAAGAAGGAAAACGTCAAACATGGATCATCCGGAATTACATCTCAAATAGAAAAACGTCCTAATAAGGGTTATTGTATTTTAGCACGGTCTTCCTGTGGAACGTGTAAAATGAATGACGAATCGAATTATTGTCCTATCTTTGTGCCGTCAATAAACAGGGATACTTATGAATTGGTTACAAGAGGCTTTTTTAGAGCCTACGATGGTTCAGGCAGTTATCATTATCTCGCTGGTCTCAGCACTCGGATTGTATTTGGGACGGATCAAGATATTCGGTATATCACTGGGTATAACATTCGTATTCTTTGCCGGCATCTTAGCGGGGCATTTAGGAATCGTCGTGAATAAGGATATGCTTTATTTTGCGCAAAGTTTCGGCCTGATCCTTTTCGTCTATGCACTGGGGTTGCAGGTAGGTCCCGGTTTTTTCTCTTCGTTGAAGAAGGGAGGCGTAGAAATGAATATGATGGGGGTGGGCGTTATCCTGCTCGGACTGATAATGACGGTCGGACTGCACTGGACAACAGGAGTTTCCCTTTCCAATATGGTCGGTTTGCTTTGCGGGGCCGTCACCAACACGCCTGCTTTGGGAGCTGCCCAACAGGCTCTATTGCAGATAGACCCGGCCAATACCAAAGGGGTGACGGACATGGCTTTGGCGTGCGCTGTCGCTTATCCGCTCGGTGTGGTGGGCGTGATCTTAGCGATTATTGTCCTAAGGGCCTTGTTTGCCGACAAGAAACAGGCGGACCGGAATGAACAACGCGATACGACTACCTACGTCGCCGAGTTTCACGTCAGTAATCCGGGTATTTATGAGAAGAGTATCAAGGACGTAATGAAGCTGACGGAAAAACATTTCGTCATTTCACGCGTGTGGAGGAACGGAAAGGTGAGCATCCCGACTTCGGATACCTTACTGCACGAGCATGACCATCTTTTGATTATCTCCGTCAAATCGGATGTCGAAAATATCAAAGTCCTCTTCGGCGAACAGGAGAATGTAGACTGGAACAAGGAGGATATCGATTGGAACGCTATCGACAGCCAATTGATTTCGCGCCGCATCGCGGTGACCCGCAACCGGGTGAACGGTGTGAAACTGGGTTCCCTCCGCCTCCGCAATCTCTACGGCATCAATATCACACGCGTGAACCGTGCCGGCATAGATCTGCTGGCCTCTCCCGACCTGCGCCTGCAAATCGGCGACCGGCTGACAATCGTGGGAGAAGCGAATGCGGTGAACACGGTCGGAAAGATTTTAGGAGACGAGATCAAACGGCTCAATAATCCGAACCTCCTGGCGGTCTTTATCGGTATCTCGCTGGGGATGCTGTTGGGGGCGTTGCCGGTCACGCTACCGGGGATGAGTACGCCGGTCAAGTTGGGGATCGCCGGAGGGCCGATCATCGTCGGGATCCTGATGGGCGCATTCGGCCCGCGTTTCCACCTGACAACCTACACGACAATGAGCGCCAACCTGATGCTCCGCCAATTGGGAATTATCATTTACTTAGCAGGATTGGGAATCGATTCGGGGGCGCATTTCTTCGAGACGGTTTTCCGTGCCGAGGGATTGCTCTGGATCGGGCTTGGATTCCTGCTGACGATCGTACCGGTGCTAATCGTCGGTTTCACGGCTTCGCGATTCTTCAAGCTCGACTATGCACACAATGTGGGGATGCTTTGCGGGAGCATGGCAAACCCGATGGCTTTGAACTATGCCAACACGACTGTCGAAGGTGACGAGCCTTCCGTTTCATACGCCACCGTCTATCCTCTTTCGATGTTTATCCGCGTGATTTCGGCACAGTTGGTGCTGATGCTGTTCACCTGATCAGGCTTTGGAGCATCTGACCAGTACCTTTTCGCTATCTGCCAAGGTGGTTGCAAAGAGGTAGACGGAGCCACCGTCAGCGATCTTCGTCCGCTTGCGCAGTTCTTCGACTGAGAGAGGGAAATTGCGTACGGTCATATTCGCTTGAGGGATTGTTTTTGAAAGTCCTTTACAGAGTTTTCCTGTAAAAGGCAATACTTCGTCTACCCGGAACCTGCGGCCTGGAAAATCGGAGACGAATCGATCCGATGTATATAAATGACTGCTCGCCTGCAGCTTCTCGACTCCCGTCCGGAGGGCTATCTGCTTGAATGCGCCGGCTTTTAGAACCGAAGCATTCGGTTCATATAAATAAGCGCCGACCTGACCGGCCGGAACCAATACAGCGTTGCGTTCCTCTTCCAATGTAAAAAAGAAAGATTGCATTCCGTCCGGTCCGAAATTGATGCACCGGATCGACGGTTCCGCACCATGCGCCCCGCGCTCCATCACGAAAAGCAGTTCCTTGCATTCGTTCCTGACGGAAAGGACATGTACGGATGTCGTCCCCGGCAACAGGTCCAAAGTCATTTGTATATCCGCCATCGGCGAGAGTTTTGCGATGACGCGCGGAGAGCGTTTCAGGAGTTCCGGCAGGAGTCCGGGCAAATCCGGTTCGCAATCCTGCAAGGCAAAAACCCGCTTGTTTGATTCTCCCCGGCGAGCCGGGTCGATATAAAAGGCATCGACCACCGGAAGGGTATCGACTGATTGGGCGGCATCGGCATTCACGACCGTTATGTTGTTGGCTTCCAAGATGGAAAAATTGTGTTTCGCTGCTTCACAATAAACCGGGAAACGTTCTATGTAAGTCAAATGTTTCGCCTTGCGGGAAAGGAAATAGCTATCGATTCCCAGACCTCCCGTCAAGTCGCAGATTGTCCAGCTTTCACCGATCAGTTCCTGCTTATAGGCAGCCGTCTGTTCGGAAGAACATTGTTCCGCCGCAATTTTAGCCGGAAAAACTAACTGTCTGTTCTCATACCATGATGGCAATTTCTCCCGGATCTGCCTCCGGGCGGCGATCTGATCGACCAAAAAAGGGATATCCATTCCGGGATACTTGGCGGCGGAAAGTAGCAGGCGGGCCAGATCGTCGGCGGCATGTTCCTTAATAAACTGTATCTCTGAGGTTGTTAAAAGCATATAGACGACAACTATAAGATTAAAAGACCATACGAATAAGAATATGATGATTTAAAGATACCATTTACTTTCCAATTAGCAAATCTTTCGGCAAAGCAAACAGACGGTGGCAGGGCGCTTTTCCACTATTCTCCGTATAACACAGTATTGGTAATCCATGCAAAAACATTGGCTATCAGCTTGGAAGCATCATTATTAATTATTCCCGAAGTATTGTTTATCCGATTATTATTTGTACTTTCGAGATTTGATGAAGTGCTACCCAAATCTAAATCTCCTATATAGACGATCCGCCTCGAATAGTCTACTCCCAACACGATGCCGCCAGCCTTTCCGATGAGGATCGGCGTGATTCCTTTTGCCGACTCTGTGTTCAAAAGTATTTCACCGTGATAGGCATCGTAGTTTCGGAATGAGAAATCCGATGCAATCGGAGTGTACGTACCGGTTGTAAAAGGGCCTGTGGCAGTGAAATAGTTATTGTCCGCACTTGAAGGGGCTAAGGAAAACTCTTTATTATTGGTGACCAGATACTGTATATTGCTACTTCCGCCTAATAATTCATTTACCAGATATTTGCTTACATCCGCCGCATCATAGGAAGCGATCAGGACACGGTTTTTCCTTGCTTTTAACCAATTATGCACCTTCAACGCGTCTTCATTACCAAACGAGCCATTAGACATATAATGAACATAGATGACATCAAATGCTGCAAAAAGAGCGTCTGTCAATTTATTGTTGTTCACATTCGTCCGTATCAGATTATAACCAGCGCATTCGACGGTCCCGTTCGGTCCAAAATTATCCGGATTGTCCAAAATCCCTCTCAAACCGTCTGAACGACTTTCCGGATTGACAGAAGCGATGATGTTTGAACCCAGATTGCCCAAGCCGGCATTAAACGTAAGAAGATTGATCACTCGGTAAGCCGCTACGTCATACTTTTGCTTTATGACGATTGCAACTTTCCACCGGTTGGCGGTAATGACAAAGTTCTGGATACGGCCGTCATGGCCCGACGGATTATTTTGCAGCGCCTTGATGATCAGTTGACTGCCATCCGGGTTCTTCTCCACGGTAAAATAGTCATTCGCCAATGACTGGCTTTCGGGGCCTGACGGCATGCCGTCTGTATCCGCCCACTGCAATGTGTAGTCGGGCAGGTCGGTGGACACATTGATTGTGCTTTTGGAACCGGCTTTGTTCTTCAGCATGATTTCGCGGGTGGAAACACCGAAATGATGTTCGCCGTCAAAAGACATATCGATCGTGTTGTCATCCCATTGCTGCACTTCCGCCACGATATGGGCGGACCGGTTGTTCGCCGCATCGTCCGGGTTATCCCAGCCGGGTGCGGAAATTTTCTTTACATTAAATATATATTTATGGTTGCGCAAGATTTGCCCGAAAGAGTTTGTCAGGTTATCAGGATCAAAATCCATGCGGTAATAACTCATCTTGGCACTTCCGCCATAGTAACCGCCAACAACGATGCAGGTCGCACCGCTTATCCGGTCGCTCTCGGCCGGCGAATTTGCCTCAGGCAAATAAAGCCGTGCGGAAAATTCATTCGAATCTTCCTCTGCCACAGGATACATCGGGCTGTTTACATTTGCCGCACTTCCGCCGGGAACACTTGGCATCGTTACTTTCATGTTGCCTGCTTCATCGGGAATGACTTGCAGGGAATGATTGGCACGATAGGCTTTTACTCCCGCCAGTTTGAAATTTGCGACTTCGGTGGCCATGACATCCACACGGGCGATGGAACGCAACATCTTTATTCCGGTAATTTCCTGCTTTCCGGTAGCCGGTAGTCCGGATGGGAACTCATATTCACCGTACATCGGGAAGTTGGAGACCAAATTATCAAACTCGAGGTTCACCTTCTTTTTCACAGCCTCCTTGCTATCGCCCGGCGATAGCTCATTTGAAACGACGGCTTCGTTGGCATTTGCCAGAATGAGCAATTCGACAGGCGAGCGAGTCGATTCCAGAAGGGCTGCGAATGTAGTTTGAGACGGGTTGCTGCTAATGGATATGCCGGGTACCCGATATCGATATTTCCGGTCTTCGAATACCAATACCTGGATTTCACTGATCAAGGATTCATGGGCGGGTTGGCCGATCGCAGCTTTCGTCCCGGAATAAAGGGCAGAAGAGGGAACGGTTATGACTAATCTCATTGTTACGCCATCTACGCCATTTCCGGCCGGTATTTCTGTTTCGTCGTTGCAAGACAGGAGTAAGAGGGAAACTATCAAGATGGATATGAACTGTCTCATGATGTATTTTTCAGATAGAACACGAATCGTCTTACATTTGTTTCATGAATGCGAACGAACTGTTTTTTAATAGATTCCATTTTTCAAAAAAATATAACTATTTGATCCGGAAAGTTGTTATGTAGGACAACCCTGTCAAATCAGACGAAATAAAAAATCAATATAAATATTCACTTAAAAAATAAACGTATGAAAACAAGAAATTTGTGTATAATACTATTTGCGGCATTAGCTGTCACGGCATGCAGTAAAGATAACGAACTTCCGAAAGGATCTACCGATGACCCGAATGCCGGTGCGCCGGATGCCTATGCCTCTATCGCTATCACGATTCCCCACACGACTATGACGAAGGCCGCTTCGAGCCGTGCCGTAGATCCGGGAACTCCGAATGAAAACAAGGTCAAGACCTTGCATGTTTTTATTTATGATGCCGATTCCCCAAATACTCCGACAGTTGCCGAATTTACAGTAGACGACGGCTCTCTTGCCCCAAAATCTTCCGGCAGCTCCACATGGGTGACAAACAAACCCATCAAAACCAAGAAAGCCGATAAATATATTTTTGCCGCCGTGAACTTAAATACGGATATGGCAAACTATATCACAGCAAACGGATTTGGGGCATTCAGCTATCATGAATTTGCCCAGGAAATCTCGCAACTGGCAGACCAAGCAAATGGCTTCGTCATGTTCAACGCGAATTACCCGGAAAATACACCCGCCGCAAACTTGTACGACAATGAGAGTCTTGCGCAGGCAAACCACATGTCCATTCCCGTTTCCCGCGTCGTGGCAAAAGCAGCGGTATTCAGAGCGAACGATTTCAAAGTCAACGGGGGAGGCAATATGGAAGATATAAAATTCGGTTGGAGAAACCTGAATAAAAAGTTCTATTTCATACAGGATGGAAGGGATGAGTTTATCAAAGACTATAACTGGTCAAGTTTTTCCGCATCGGATTTCAACAGGGGAGCGGATGCCATAAATACTTATAATTCGACCGATGTCCCGATCTCTTTTTCTTATGCGCCGGAAAACTCATTCCAATACGGCTTAGGCCAATCAGAAGTAAACGGAGCCACTTTTATCAGCGTCAGCGGGGTGTTTACACCTGATAAAGTGATATCGACTTCTAATTCGTCTCCTTCAGGGTCAGGAGACTTTACAATCATCGATAATCCTAATAACCCCGACAAAACGTTCTATGTAGTCAGAACGGCCGACGGCATCGCTAACTATTTCGTAAACGGTACCATAGCGCAACAATATGCTGATCTTTGCATAAACGGTACTCCCGGAATGCCTTCCTATAGCGACGGGACGTATATTTTGGATAAAAACACGTTTACAAACGGAATCTGTTACTTCCATATTTTCGTCAATGCCAATGCCGCCTCTCCGCAAGCTCCTTATAATGTCTATCGGAATCAGTATTTCAAGGTAAACATCCATAGCATTCAGGCTCCGGGTAATCCTTCAGACAATTTCGATACGGGAGAGGCGATCAAACCTGATACATGGATAAGTACAGACATAGAAATAAATCCGTGGGAGGTCTATGAAGAAGATTATGATCTGTAGTTTGCCATCTATAAATGCTTGAAATTCTCCTGTAAAATGAAAACCTGCCTAAAATGGATAATATTAATCGCGTGGCCGTTCATAACGACGAATTGTATAAAAGAAGGTTTGCCTGAATGCACCCCGGATGATACAGGCATTGTCCTTAAATTCCGGTATTCAACCGGTACGGATACAAAAAGTAACGGAAACGGAGTCGACCGGTTGTCTGTATTCATTTTTGATGATAAAGGTCTCTTTATTTCACAAGTAAACGACTCCCTGATATGGATCGATGATAATTACGAATTGGAACTTCCTTATAAACAAGGGAGTTACCAATTTGTGACATGGGCAGGTTATGACGAGACGACATATGGGACAACAACATGCATACCGGGCAAAACACAGATGGAAGATTTTTTCTTATTCTTGAAACGTGATACGGATCACCGAATTACCAATCAACCCAAGTTGCTCTATCATGGGATGCACAAGACGCTCACATTGGATGAACACAAAAAAACGATTACCTGGATAAACCTAAAACAGATAACCAACCATATCCGTGTCATTGTCTACTTGGATAAGTCCGGATCCCATAACGTCCATATTGAAGATAACAACGGTAAATACGGATACTCGTCTTTGTTTGCCGATGACGACCGGATTACTTATACGCCTGTTTATGTGAAACAGGCAAAGGAGAACGATACGTTAACCGCCGACTTCAATGTAATGAAACTTGATAAAAACCGGATGCCGCGCCTCCTGATCCTGGATGAGGCAAATACAGTCCGTTACAATGGGAACCTTATCGGAGAACTGCTTGGAAAGAATCCCGGAATCGATTTAGAAAATGAACATGACTTTACGATTGAAATATCATTCGATGGTTATAGTCCGATCAACATAAAAATTAACGGGTGGGAAATAAAAGAGAGCGACGAGATGTAATGATCCCTGTTCTCTGCGGAAGGACAGGGTACTGAGCCCAAATGCCTAACCACATATAAACCAGTATTTTGTTTTCCAAAATTTCAAATAGGTAACGAAACAGTAACGATTTTTGCAGGGCTGTTTGTCTCCCTGTCTCACAGATTCAAAGATACAACACATTTTTGCATTACGCAAATGTCTGAATATAAATGTTTCAGCTTATCCGATACAAACAAAAAAATGAGGCGAGGTATTTAACTTTTGAGCCATACAACAAAATGATTTCTTTTGAAAAGAGTTACCTTTGCAAAAGAAATCATAATAAAGAAATGACAGACAGAATTAATACCCTACGTTATGCGGACATCTTTTTTGCGATGTATTTTGACGGAGGAATGAGCTGCACGCACCGAAATCATTCACACGTGTTAGTCTATATTTATTCCGGTGAAATGGTAATTGAAGAAAAAGGTAAAAATACCAAACTGCATAGAGGCGATTGTGCCTTTATTCGCAAGGATTTTAGCGTCCGCATGACAAAGCAAGCGTGGAATGGAGAGCAGTTCAAGGCTATTTTTCTAATGTTTACACCGAAGTTCTTACGTAACTTCTACAACAAGTTAGAGACAAATTCAATCCCCAAGGATGCCAAAAGGGAGAAAGTAAGCCTCTATAAGTTGCCGTTTAACCGTCCCGATATTACAAGCCTGTTCGAATCAATGACACCTTATTTCGATTCGGATATCCAGCCGACAGAAGAGTTATTGCACCTGAAAATGGTCGAGGGAATGTATGTGCTACTCAATACGAACAAAAATCTGTACGCATCGGTTTTCGATTTTACCGACCCATGGAAAATTGATATTCTGAATTTCTTGGAAAATAATTATATGAATGATATATCAATGGAAGAAATAGCCAATTATACGGGACGCAGCCTTTCCACATTCAAACGGGATTTCAAAAAATGCAGTCCTCTTTCCCCACGTGAATGGCTAATATGTCGTCGCCTCGAAGCCGCCCACGAATTAATACAAAAAGGCGAACGCAAGGTGTCGGAGATTTGCTTTGAGGTCGGTTTCAAGAATCTCTCGCACTTTTCGAAGATTTATAAAGAAAAATACGGTATTCCTCCTACAAGGAATCTGCAACATGAAATGAGTCTCGCATAGATTGCGGGACTTTTTTATTCATGGACTTCCCAACAAAGCACTTTGAACCACACAACAAAGCCATAATATCATAGACCTCTTACCTTTGCATCAGAAAACAATTAGAACTTATAACAAATAAAATTAGATAATTATGGCAGAAACAAAAACAATGGAAGAAAAAGTGGCTTTGGTGACTGGTGCAGGAATGGGAATCGGTCTTGCTTGTGCGGAAGCGTTTGCCCGTGCAGGTTATATTACCGTTTTGTCAGATATTAACGACCCGAAAGTACAGGCGGAAAGATTGATTGCTAAAGGGTATAAAGCGACAGCTTATCGTCTTAATGTGTCCGACACACAGGCGGTGAAAGAAATGATTGATTGGATTATGTCAACTTATGGGCGTTTGGATGCGGCTCTTAACAATGCCGGAATACAAACTCCGCAACGCCCTATGGCAGAGATTACCGATGACGAGTTCGACCGCACAGTGGCTGTAGACCTGAAAGGAGTATGGAATTGTATGCGTTATGAAATTCTTTTGATGCTAAAACAAGGAAGCGGAACTATCGTCAATACCGCATCAGCAGGAGGAGTGGTCGGCTTTCCGGGACAAGCAGCCTATATAGCCTGCAAACACGCTGTTCTCGGATTGACAAAAACAGCCTCAATTGATTATGCGGCAAAAGGTATTCGCATCAATGCCATATGTCCGGGAGTTATTCAAACTGCAATGGTAGATGAGTTAATAAGCCGCAATCCCCAGTTAGAAAGTGCCTTTACAAAGGATATTCCGAGCGGACGTTTGGGCAAGCCAGAAGAAATCGCCGATGCCGTACTGTGGTTGTGCAGTCCGCAAGCAACTTATATGAACGGGCATGGTTTAATTGTAGATGGAGGTATCACTATTAAATAAAGAACAACATGAAAGATATTTTTGAAAAAGATTTGTCAGGCGAAATGGTTTCGCCCAACGAACCGGGTTACGAGGCGTTGATTGCCGACATCTTCGCAACCATCAAGACTGCGACAGAGATGAATACGGGT
Organism: Parabacteroides sp.; assembly: GCF_977054455.1. Lineage (NCBI taxonomy): Bacteria > Pseudomonadati > Bacteroidota > Bacteroidia > Bacteroidales > Tannerellaceae > Parabacteroides > Parabacteroides sp. Next base: position 23,054 of record NZ_CDRTCT010000037.1, read on the forward strand.
TATCGCACTTCCAAAGAAGTCCACGACTATATGGAACGGATTCTTGGCAAACCACTTGAAGAGAGTACAACAGTACTACCGCCGCTCTATATTGATTATGGCAAGCCGATTACTATCGGAAAGGGATGCTTCATTCAGCAGTGCTGCACTTTTTTCGGTCGTGGCGGTATTACAATCGGCAACGATGTATTCATCGGTCCGAAAGTCAATCTGATAACAATCAACCACGACCTGAATCCGGAAAACCGCAGTGCAACCTATGGTCGTCCGATAGTCATAGAAGATAAGGCATGGATTGGTATCAACTCAACAATTCTGCCGGGAGTACATATCGGTTACGGTGCGATTGTCGGAGCAGGTAGTGTTGTAACCAAAGATGTGCCGGCTATGACGGTTGTAGCAGGTAATCCCGCTCGGTTTATTAAGGAAATTGAAGTCAAATAAATTAAAAAAACAACAGTTGAAATTACAAGAACGGAGATTATGAGCGTGATGGTGGTGTCATAGACCCCGTACCCAACGATGCTCCACTTTTCGTGCGTCAGTATCACGACTACTATAAGACGAAACGGGGCTATCACCGCCGTTCACCTAATTCCAACGAGGGGATTAACAAAACGGCAACATTGTCGTTCGTCAATATGCCGATTCTCACGTATATAGACGAAATCCGCAGTGCCGTACTGTTGATACATGGCGAAAAGGCACATTCCCGTTATTTCAGCGAGGATGCCTTTAAGAAACTGAAAGGCGACAACAAAGAACTGTTGATTATTCCTAATGCGAACCACACGGATTTATATGATAATCTGACCATAATTCCTTTCGACAAGATAGAGATATTTTTCAAAAACGCTTTTAGGTAAAATAATCTCACAGTAAGTCTTAGTAGCCCATTTATCTATTTGACTTTTGGGCTATTGTTTATATAACGGTAGGGAATAGGTAACGATTTAGTAACGAAACTATGTCTTTTCAAGTCCTTTTGTTGTCTTGGGAACAAGACTTATAGGCAATAAAAAAACCACAAATCACTGATTTGTAGTTTTTTGCCCGCTTACTATCCTGTTTTGTCCAGTAGGTTCAGCGGAAAGACAGGTTTATGAACCTACTCCCCAATATCCTTGAAATTCAATTTCTTATCATCATGTCAAAGCCTTAGGGGGTACAACTTAGGTTACAAGAATAACGCTTTTCTGTCACCTTTTGGCTGTTCGTTGTCTGCCTAAAACTACGGTTCAAAGATACGGCTTTCTTTTGATATATGCAAATCATTGAAAATAAATCTTATGCGGTTAGTGCAAGGTGCAAGCTATATATAAAGATATATACTTGCACCTTGCACTAAAAACTATCTTGTAATAAACAAGATACTACTAAAATAAGTACCTTTGTAAAATGATTCAAGAGAAGTTCAAATTTTACAAGCCATGTAAGTTGCTGCAACCTTATATAAGATATTATTGGGTATTCAAGAGCAATCGACAGCTGGATGCTTTTACTTATCCTATCGGTTGCCCTCAAATCATTTTCCATAAACAAGCACCGTTATATATCCCTGAACTGAATGTTACACAAGACAAACTGACTATCAGCGGACAAGTTAATTTCTCGTCACACCTATATGCAGACGGAAATATAGAAATGATAGTGGTTGTATTCCACCCTCACGCTATGAGTATGTTTCTGAACATGCCGACTTCACTCTTTTATAATCAAGAAGTGTCCGGTTACAGCCTTGAAAACAAGAGTTTGAATGAACTGGCTACACGAATATTCGACTGTGAGAATAATTCTATTTGCATAAGCTATATAGAAAAATGGCTGGTGTCACAAATTGCCGATAATTTAGCTAATACCACATCCCAAATTAAAAGAATAGATGCCGCCATACAGCGAATATATATCACTCCGCAAATCTCTGTAAACGAATTATCTTCCATTGCCTGCCTAAGTAAAAAACAGTTTGAGCGGTTGTTTCATTCATTTGTAGGCATCAATCCCAAAGAATATACCCGTATCGTCCGCTTCCAAAAGGCTTTGGCGCAGATGCAGCATCAAGCGGGCAAAGAAATCAATCAGGCACAAATAGCATACGCCAGCGGTTATGCCGACCAGTCGCACTTTATCCGGGAATTTAAGAAATTCTGCGGATATACGCCCATGTCTTTGCTGAAAATATCAAATCCATATTCCGATTTGTTCACCAATCCCGTATAAATGTCCCGTTTGTTCTATCCGGGGTCAAACGCTTCTCCTACTTTTGCTACCTGATTCATTAAATGAAAATAGCATTAAGTATGAAAGAAGTAAATCCCCAAGAAACCAGCCGGGCATACGCCTTTGAAATGTGGATGAACGCACCTATGCCAATGGTGACGTTCTTTAAGACACTCAACGTGTCACGCCTTGTGAAAATCAGCCGGAAATCGGGCATGAAGTTTAACATGTTGATGTGCTGGTGCATCGGCAAAGCCGCAAGGAACGTGAAAGAATTTTATCTGCTGCCCGTTGGCGGTAAACTGATGCAGTACGATACCATTGCAGTAAACACCATTGTCGCTAACAGAGAGGGCGAGGTAAGTTCGTGTGATATTCCTTTCTGCGATGATTTATCTGTGTTTAATCAACACTATCTGCGACTTACCAAACAAGTGGCTGAAAGTTGCGTCAATCACGACTTGACGGAAAGCATGGTTATCGGAACTTCCGCATTGGCACAATATGAAATAGACGGTGCTGTCGGGATGTATAGCGGCATTTTTAATAATCCGTTCCTTATTTGGGGCAAATACAAACGCCGACTGCTGAAAACGACACTTACCGTTTCTTTCCAGTTCCACCACACGCAAATGGACGGGGCGCACGCTTCTCGCTTTTTGGACGAGGTTCAGAAAGAAATTGATAATCTGAGAATATAAGTTCAGGGAAAAACGCTATCTTTGCAGAACTAACAGAAAAAGAAATAGTTGTTCAACAATATGAAATGGCAGTTGTGCATATAGCTACGCCCAACGAATAGCACTTCCAGTTATTGCTATTCAGCAATAGACAGGCTTATGTTTTAGGTTTGCCTGTTATTGTTTTGTCATTATCCCTAACATGAAATTATTAAAAGGTTGTACTACTCAAAGTAGTATGACTTATTGTGTTGTATTGAATTGAACAATTATATGATAAATAAAATATATCCTCGTACCGGAGATACACAGACCGTCTATCTTAATGCCGTAGTCAAAGACCCGTCAATAAAAGTAGGCGACTATACCATTTACAATGATTTTGTTTCAGACCCTCGCCTGTTTGAGCAAAACAACGTATTGTATCATTATCCCATTAACCATGAACGGCTGATAATCGGAAAATTTTGTTCTATTGCCTGTGGAGCAAAGTTTCTGTTCAACTGCGCCAATCATACCCTGAAATCACTATCGACATACACGTTTCCGCTGTTTTATGAAGATTGGGAATTGGATAAGGCAGATGTGGCTTCCGCTTGGGACAACAAAGGCGACATCGTGATAGGCAATGATGTGTGGATAGGTTATGAAGCCGTAATTATGGCTGGTGTCCATATCGGTGATGGGGCTATTGTTGGCACAAGGGCGGTTGTGACAAAAGATGTGCCACCCTATACTATTGTGGGTGGTGTCCCGGCTAAGGAGATACGAAAGCGGTTCAGTCCTGATATAATAGAACAGATGCAGGCTTTGAAATGGTGGGACTGGTCGGTAGATAAGATACGGGAGTTTTTGCCTTATCTGATGAATGGCAATTTAGAAAAAGTCGTGTCAATGAACAATAGGTAGCCGTAGCTATGAGAACGATAGCGGAAAAAATGTTGTCCCGGATAAATGCTGAAATAAAATTGCTCAATTATGACAATGATATTACAGCAGATGATGCTTTGCACATGGTAAAGTTCATCACTCCGCTATACAGTCAATTAAGAAAACTTGTATCAGACTATGTATTTCCAACAAATGAGGAAGAAGTTCACTTTTTCAAGGAAATCAAGCCTAATATCCTTGACAAATATCTGTATTTTAGTAAGGTTTATAGTATCGAAATGAAATGTCCCATTGGTAACAATGAGATTATCAAAGAATATTTGAACCAAGAATTAGAGGAATTAACCCGTTTCTTCCGTGACAATTTGGATTTTTATCAATACTATCGGTCAAAATCCACTTATATGGATAGTCTGTATTTCGTCCGCAAGAAAACGGATATTCAGTTATTGCTTGACAGTTTCCAATATGACCGTGACCCGTTGTTTTCAACGGAATACGATTATAAGGTCGCAAAGATATTATGTAACGAAATGTTGCGTATATATTTAAATCAACGGTTGGTAAAACTTGGAAACACTAATCAGGTAGAACACCACCTGCAACAACTGGATAAGTATATTTTTCGCTTTACAGGTAAAAAGGCATATCTTATTGAACTGGGATATTCTCTTGTATCTTCGGGTGACATCAATAATGGCAACGTGGAGATAAAAGAAATAATGAATTTCCTTAGCACGATATTTCATATTGATTTAGGGGATTATTACGCTTCATACATAGCCATGAAAGAGAGAAAAGACCGGACGGCATATCTTCATCATCTGATAGAGAGCCTTGTTAAGCGGATGAATGAAGATGATATGAAATAATCCTCTGTATTTCAATAAACAGAAGTACCATGTTTACCCCAACATGGTACTTTCTTTTTATAGTGAAATGTACGTTGAGAAATGGCATTTTTTCAGAGATTTCACACCGATTTCACTCTAAAATAGTTTGAAAAAAAGTAATACCATGATAGATATAACCATGACTTTTAGGTTATTTCTTCTCCCGAACTTTGCGGCAAATCAATAAGTTACAATATGGAGATTATAACATTTGAGTCAAAAGCCTATAAGGAACTTGACAACAAGATTACCGCCATAGCAGACTACATCTTCAATCACTTGGACGAAAACAAGACTGATGAAGATGAAATTTGGGTGGATAGTTACGAAGTCTGCACGTTCCTGAAAATCAGTGACCGTACTTTACAACGCCTAAGGGCGGCAGGAATGATTTCTTACTCCGACATCAAGGGGCATTACTTTTACAAAATTAAGGAAGTAAAGCGAATGTTGGAAGAACGCCTGATTAAGCGTGATAAGGAGTGTATAAATGAACTGATAACCAATCATCAGAAATATGTTAAGGAAAGAAGAAATTCTAAGCAGAACAAATAACGGTCTGCTTGTTTTTAAACATTACTTACCCGGTGACTGGCGTATTGGCAGGCACTTTCTTAATCCTCTTTATCAGGATAAGAAAGCATCCTGTAATATCTACTTCGACCGCCATAGCGGTATGTACAAGATGAAAGACTTCGGTAACGACAATTATAGCGGCGATTGTTTCTTCTTCGTGGGGCAGTTAAAGGGGCTGGACTGCAATAGGGCGGCTGACTTCGTTGAGATACTGGAAATCATAGACCGGGATTTGGGCTTGGGGCTGGCTTCCGGTACTCCGGTTTCCATTCCCCCGACAACCGTCTGCCGGGCAGTGCCAGACAAACCCGAAGAAATGCCCGAAAAGCCAGTCAAGCCCTACCAGTTCCGGGAACAAAAGTTCCCGCTTGCCGAATTAGTGTACTGGCAACAGTACGGCATCACGCCCGAACTGCTGGAACGTTACAAGGTCTGCTCGCTTCGGGAATACAACAGCGAAACGGCAGAGGGCAAGCCGTACACCTACACTTCATCGTTGGCAGAACCCATGTACGGCTACAAGGGCAAACAGCACATCAAGCTGTACCGCCCGTTCTCCACACCCCGCTTCCTCTACGGCGGCAGTTTCGGCGAAAACTATTGTTTCGGACTGGAGCAACTGCCCGCCAAAGGCGATACGCTCTTTATCACGGGTGGCGAGAAAGACGTACTTTCACTGGCGGCGCATGGTTTTCACGCTATCTGTTTCAACAGCGAAACGGTGACTATCCCGCCCACGCTGGTTTATCGGCTAACATTCCGTTTCAAACACATCATCCTGCTTTTCGATATGGATAAAACGGGCAAGGAAAGCTCACGCAAGCAGGAAAAACTATTGGAAGAATTTGGAGTAAAACGCCTGCTGCTACCGCTTCCGGGAACGAAAGAGGAAAAGGACATATCCGACTACTTCAAAGCCGGGAACACCCGTGAAGATTTCCTGAAACTGTTTATCGAATTTTTAGACAACCTGTATAGTGACACTTTGATTATGCTTAAATCATGCGAGATAGATTTCAACAACCCGCCTGCCAAAGCACAAGAGATTATTTCGGCGGGTGACGTTCCGTTAGGGACGCAAGGCAACTTGTTCGGCATCACCGGGGGCGAGGGAACGGGCAAGAGCAATTATGTAGCCGCAATCGTGGCGGGCTGTATATGTCCGACTGGTGCGGAAGTAGATACGCTGGGCATACAGATAACCGCCAACGGCAGGCACAAGGCGGTGTTGCTTTACGATACCGAGCAGTCGGAAGTGCAACTGTTCAAGAATGTAAGCAACCTGCTGGCACGTGCCAAACAGCCGGACAAACCCGATGAACTGAAAGCGTTTTGCCTGACGGGGATGTCACGCAAAGAACGCCTGAACGCCATTGTGCAGAGCATGGATAAATTCTACTACCAGTATGGCGGCATCCAGTTGGTCGTCATTGACGGCATCGCCGACCTTGTTAAGAGTGCCAACGATGAAGCGGAAAGCGTGGCGGTAATAGATGAACTTTATCGGTTGGCGGGTATCTACAACACCTGTATTCTTTGTGTGCTGCACTTTGTACCGAACGGTTTGAAGCTGCGGGGACATTTAGGTAGTGAGTTGCAGCGCAAGGCGGCTACTATTCTGTCGATAGAGAAAGACGATGAACCCGCCCAGTCAGTGGTAAAAGCACTGAAAGTAAGGGACGGAAGCCCGCTGGACGTGCCGCTGATGCTCTTTGCATGGGACAAGGAAGCCGGGATGCACGTGTACAAGGGCGAGAAGCCCCGTGAGGAAAAGGAGAAGCGCAAGGAAAGGGAACTGGTAGGCGTTGCCCGTGACATTTTCGGGCGACAGACACACATCACTTATATAGACCTTTGCGAACAGTTGCAGCAGGTCTTGGATGTTAAGGAACGCACCGCAAAAAGTTATATTCGCTTTATGCGTGAACGGGAGATTATCATTAAAGACCCGGTGAACCAAAGCTATTTTATGATAGGTCTTATTTAATCCGGTAGCCTTATGTATATAGATAAAGAAAATTTCGTGGTTTGGATGGAGCGTATTATGGATAGGCTCGATATGCAGGACAAAAAGATAGACCGTCTTTTAAGCGGTCACAATTTTCTGAACGGTGAAAAACTCCTTGACAATCAGGATTTGTGCTTTATGCTGAAAGTGAGTACCAAAACCTTGCAACGTTACCGGAAGAAAGGAATACTGCCTTACTTGACGTTAGACGGGAAATATTTCTACCGTGCAAGTGACATACACAAGTTAATCCGTGAACGCATGGATTGAGTGATAATCAATATCATATATTTTCTTCTTGAATCCTGTCTTGTTATGATAATAAGGCAGGATTTCATTTATTTATAAGGTTATTCCGGTGATTTTCGCTACTTTTGCAAAAGTAACATAAGAGAATAACGGCGGTTGAACAGTTTCGGCTGTGATTTCGTCTTTATATATAACAAACATAAGCGTTCCGCTGAACGTCCTGATACGAAAACTGGCAAATTTTCAAATTGAGGGGATATTCAGTGCAGGATACGTTATGCAATCGCATAGCGTGGTCTTGCCTGTTTCCTCAAAAGGTATTGCCAGTACCACGTATCGAAGCAGTGTAAGAACCACGCTTCTTTTTTAGGTACTGGCGGACAGTTAAGAATGAATTACAAACTGTTTAATACCTGATAGGATGAAACAAATTAAAGCGCATATCGCCGTATCTCTTGACGGACATACAGCCACCTTAAATAAGGAACTGGATTGGTTACCCGATGAAGTAAAAACTATCGTTGGCAAATACTATTTGGATGCAGATTGCCTGCTTATGGGGGCGAACACTTACAACTACATCTTTGAACACTGGGGCGGGTGGCCGCACAAAAGCAAACGGTCTTTTGTAGTATCACACTATGACACCAACGTAACGCCGGACTGCGGCGTGGAGTTCCTGACAGAAGAACCGCTGCAAAGGATTTATGAACTGAAACAGGAAACCGACATGCTGGTGGTAGGCGGCGGCAAGCTGCTTACTTCATTGATTAAAGCCGGACTGCTGGACAGCCTGACAATATACACCGTCCCGGTCATGGCGGGCAAAGGCATCGGCTTTATCGGGGAAACATCCGGCTCGCTGTGGAAGCTCTCGGAAAGCAGGGTGCTGGATAACGGGGTGGTCTGTTCGACCTACCTGTTTGGCGGGAGCGTATAAAAAATGCGCCCGGTTCCCGCCGGGCGCAACCACTAAAATTTCAATTATCATAAGTGGCAAAACCTATCACAATGAAATTCCAGCGGCAAAGATAGGCTATTTCTTCGGTTTCGCTTTCTTTTCGGGGAATGAAAAACCGACATTGAACTGTTCGTCCAGCACAAGCGAAGCATCGAAAGCCTTGCCGTTCTTGCCCTTGAAGCCCTTGATTAGCCCGGTCTTGCGTTTCGTCACCAGTTCGACAATCTGCTTGTCGGAAAGCTGCTTGTCGCACTTGTTGCGGAATATGGTAAGCGTGCAGTCCACGTTGGAACACTTCGCCACTTTCGGGTAGAACAGGATGCGCCCGTTATTGCATTTGGGGCAGGAACAGGTTTCACCGCCCGCAACAGATAACTGTACCGCAAGCAGTTCCGCCGTGATTTGGGCGGCGTACACCTCGATACCTTTTCGGAACGTGTCGGCATCCATGCTTCCCGCTTCTATCTTGGCAAGGGCGGTTTCCCACATGCCCGTCATTTCGACATCGGCAATCTTTTTGTCCTTGACAATCTTGTAAACGGCAAGCCCCTTGTCGGTGGGAACAAGGTTCTTCTTCTCACGCACGATATATTGGCGGGCGAACAGCGTTTCTATAATCGCCGCACGGGTGGCGGGTGTGCCTATCCCGGCATCTTTCAGGCTGGCTTTCAGTTCGGCATCTTCCAGTTCCTTTCCGGCGTTCTCCATTGCCGCAAGCAGGCTGCTTTCCGTGTGCAGCGGTTTCGGCTTGGTCTGCTTCTCCAACAGTTCCACGTTGGAAATCGGCAGGCTTTCGCCCTCTTGAAGCGGCGGCAGGCTGGCGGCTTCTTCATCCCCGCCCGTTTCCTGTTCGCCGAACACGGCACGCCAGCCTGCTACTTTCATCACAGACCCTTTTACCGTGAAGTCGGTATCTCCAGCCGACAATATGGCGGTGGTAACGTCTTTCACGCACTTGCCCGAAAAGGCTTCCAGCATACGCCCGGCTACCAGCTCGTAAACCGCCCGCTCGTCTTTGGTTAGTTCGCCGGGCAGGTTCTCGGTAATGATTAAGGCATGGTGGTCGGTCACTTTGCTGTCGTTTACGCTGCGGCGGTTCAGTGTTGCACCGTCCAGCCCGGCGGCATACCCGGCAAAGCGGGGGTATTGCCCTAACAGGGCGATGCGCTCCGGCATTTCATCGAAAACGTCCTCCGATATATAGCGGCTTCCGGTTCTCGGGTAGGACATCACTTTCTTTTCATACAGGCTTTGCGCTATGGAAAGCGTCTTGTCAGCCGAAAAGTTCAGCTTCGTGTTCGCTTCCTTTTGCAGCGTGGTAAGGTCGTACAAAAGCGGCGGTTCTTGGCTGGCTTCTTTCCTCTCGACGGATTTCACGGAAAGCCGCCCGGCATCCTTTACCCGTTGCAGGGCGGCTATCGCTTCGGGCTGTTGCTCCCACTTGGCAGTGGATTGGACGGTGAAAACTATTCCTCCGCTGGCGGTCGCCACTTTGAGTTGCCAAAACTTGGCGGGTACAAAATTCTTGTTCTCCAAATAGCGGCTGCATATCATCACGAGCGTGGGTGTCTGCACCCTGCCCAGCGAGAACACGCCCTGCCCGGCGGCTACGCTCAACGCTTGGGTGGCGTTTATCCCTACCAGCCAGTCCGCTTCGCTGCGGGACTTGGCAGAGAGGTAGAGGTTATCGTAACGCTCTCCCGGCTGCAAGTTATCCAGCCCCTCACGGATTGCCTTATCGGTAAGGCTGCTTATCCACAGGCGCACGAAAGGTTTCCGGCAGTTCAGGTAATGGAAGATATAGCGGAAGATTAGCTCACCCTCTCGCCCTGCATCGGTTGCGACAATAATCCTGTCGCATTGGTCGAACACTTCCTTTATCACTTTCAACTGTTTCAGCACGCCGGGGTCTGACTTGTAGCCTTTCTCGGCTTTCACCTGACGGGGGATTAGTTGGAAATCGGGCGGCAGTATGGGCAGGCTCTCCCTGCGGAAGTTCGCCACGCCGTAGGCTTCCGGCATGGCAAGCTGGATTAAGTGACCGAACGCCCATGTCACCATATACCCGTTGCCGGAAAGATAACCGTCATTACGCCCGGTCGCCCCGATGATGCGGGCGATGTCTTTTGCCACGCTGGGCTTCTCTGCTATCAATGCAATCATGTTGTTTCTTTTTTATGGTTTGTTACTGACTTGATTTTCCGTAAAATTTTACGGTCATAATAAATATGGTAACCGCCTACGTAATACTGGCGGTTGTGCCTGTCTATTTCTTTCCAGTCAGTTTTTAAAGAAAGGACTGTGAAGAAAATCAGGATGACAAGCGGAATAGCTATAATATAGATTAGCTGCATACCCTTTATAATTTCATTCCTTTGGACTTCTTGGGTTTGTCAGCTTTCAGGCTCTTGTCCTGCGCCTTATCCTGCTTCTCTTTCTGCTTGGCGGCGGGCTTGTCCTGACCCTGTTTCAACGGTTCTTTGCCCTGTTTGGTGGCTTCATTGGTTTTGCCCTCGGAATTGACTGCTACCTGCGTCCGGCTCTCGGCGGCGGGGGTAACGTCTTTCGGCTGTACCTTGTCGGGGGATTTGCCCAGTGCGCCGGGCTGCACATGACCGTTGAACTCAATGCCCTTGCCGTCCTTTAACCCGGCTACCTGCTGCTCTATGGGCTGTTGTCCCTGCTGCAAGAACTGGACGGCAGACCTCGGCAGGAACTCCAAGCCACGCTCCACCGCACTGACCTGCAAATAGGCACTGCGCTTCGTGCCGTCCCTGAATTGCAGGTTTTCCATTTTCACCGCTTGCCCGCCTTCAAAGGCGGCTTTCTGTTCCGGGCTGACTTTCACGCCGCAAATGGTGTCGGGGCATTTCCACTTGTCAGCCCGCATATACTCCAGTTCGTGCGTGTACCTGTCCCGGCTGACGAACACGGGGATTTGCTCGCCGCTTTTCGGGTCTTTGATTTCAGCGATGCCGCCCAAGTTGCCAGTGCCTTGCAAGTTACCCTGTTCCTGCTTGGTGAACCCGTGTTCATGGAACGGGCGTTGCAACAGTTTCTCGTCCTGCTGCACGCCGTGCAGCTTGGGTACTACCGTGCCGTCCTTTGCCTGATAGAAAGAGAGCTTGACATCGGTAGGTTTGAGGTAGAAGCCGCCCACCGTTCCCGAAACGGTGTAGGTGTTGCGGGACTTGTAGCCACGCATCACCCGGTCGAAGTCCTTCGTGTTTTTCAGTGTGTCGGCGGTGATGCCGACTTTTTTCAGGTTCTCCCAGTCGATTTTTGCCGGGTCGAAGCGGTAGCCCTGCTTGAACTCGTGGAAGTCGGGCTTCGGAACTCGTAACATTTCAACCCGATTGTTGCCCCCCAGCGTGGGATTGCGGTGGTTGTCCTCGATTGCCTTTGCTTCCCGTTCCGCTTCGGAAGCCTTGACGCTGAACAGTTCCAGCCCAGAAGTGTCCTGATACTTGCGGAAGAAATTGGAAATGAAGTTGCTGAACACATCGCTGTTCTTGTCCACCTGCATGAACTCGCCGCCGTGTCCGGTATTGGGTGGCACGGTCTGCAAATTGCCGTCCTTGTCGATACCTTTAACGACACTGACTTTTCCCTGCTGTTTATCCAAGACCAGCAGCACGTCTTTTTCCTGCCCCTCTGCGGGCAGGGTCATTCTGTTTGCCATAAATAATTGGAATTTTAGTGGTTATAGGAATAGTCCCGCCCAAAGGTAGCGACTAAATATGCTATATTTGGACGGGCAGCAAGGACTGTCCGAATTTGTCCAGTGGTGTCCTGATTTGTCTGAAATTACTCTTTAATTATGCAATATTGACATGGTTTACGCATTTGTGTTAAAACAAAAACCATAAATATCCTCAAAAAAAGTATACCTAATATCTATTCTCAATTATTTTTTCTATTTTTGAAAGAAAAATAATAGGAATATGGAAGTAAGTATATTAAATCGGCGTGCTACTCTTTTTGTAGTTCCACCAATAGAAGCAATAACAGAAGACAATTTGCAAAAATATATAAGTGCCTTTTCGGATTTAAAATTATTGCCATCCGTAAATAAGGGACTTGCTTTGAAAATCACTCCACAAGGTGTTATTCAAGAAACGGTTGTTTCTATTGAGATGAAATTAATAGATGATTCATTCAAAGTAACAACAGGACCAGATAGATTTGATATTTTCTCTAACCAAAAAGGACAAGATTTTAAATCTTTTTTAGAGAAACTTCATGAAACGATAAGTGCAATCAAACAAGTTTATACGGGACCAATAACTCGTTTAGCGCTGTGCTCTACTTTTTTATTTAATATGGATTTAAAGGCATTGCATAACTCATATATAAAAATTACCCAAAACAAAGATGAATATCCTGTAGAATGGCAATTACGTAAAGTGTTACGGAGTGAATTGGGGACAGATAATAAAATAACGATAAATAATGTAAGTACCATATCGAGAAATATAGCACAAATAGAAACAAAAGCATCTGCAGATGTGGTTATTTTGGATGTTGATATAAATACGTTGGTAGGAACTGATGTGAATTTAATCAAAAATTTAGAAAGTGATTTTTGGCAATATTCAGCTGACAAAATACAAAAAGAACAAGAATACTATTCAACACTCCTTGCAAATGAATAATTTTCAAGATATCAATTTTTTTAGTCAAAAAATTGATTTAATAGATGTTATTGGCGATATAAAGTTCCCAAAATTAGAAGAAAATACCTTTTTGAATGTGCTTTCTAGTGAGAAGCATATGCCTTTTTTTTGGATAATAGATAATGAGGAGGAACTAAAAAAAACAGATAGCTATTTTATAAATGAGGATATATTTTGTGAAGAATCGAATAATTCTATTCCGAATGTATTAAAATCAACCTACGAATCAACAGACAAATTTAAAAAAGAATATAAAGTTAAATTTTTATCTGTTATAAACTCTACAATATTTGAAAGTGGAGAAGATAATGATGCCACAATTCTTATGTCAAATCTTTTAGCAATAAATCATGATGCGACTTTAACTTTACTACAGGAGTACTTTATCAGTGCATTAGAAGATGAGTCTCTAAATGAGAATCTTATGGTTAAGATTTTAATAATGTTAGGTGATTATAGCTATGAAAATTTATATCCATATTCACAAGCTATGGCTATGGTAGCTTATAATGTTAAATCCATAAGAGTTATATCTGCTGTGTTTAATTTATTTGGACATTGGGGTAATAAAGCCAGTTTAAATATGTTGCTTAAATTCAATGCTCCCAAAGAACCATGGCTTTTAATTAAATATAATTCTTTAATTAAATCTTTGAAAGAAAGATGCTCTATGCTAGAAAGATAAGTGAAACTCCGTGGTTTATAAAACCATTATTAGATGCAGATGCTATATCAGAATTAGGAACAGATAATCATGATTTATCTGTGTGGGAAGTTCAAGATGATTTAAGCAATATGGATGATATTGCTTTAGCTTTAGCAATGTCAAGGTCTAAAATAGAAGAAATGTATATTGCATTATTGGATATTAATGAAATAAGTAGTCAATACGGTTGGGAAATGCAATTCAATAAGTTGGCTGGTAATTCATATTATTCGTTAATTAATAGTGCACATACTAATTTTATTGTTGAAACATTTTGGCAACAAGGTTTTTTAGCAGAATATATAAAGGAACATATATTGATTGATTGTAAGAAATTCAAATATTATAATGTTTTAGACTTGGAAAACATTCTTTATAAATCAGTAAAAGCAGGAACGCTAACTATAGATGAAATAAAATCAAGGGGAGGAGACTGGAAAAAAGTCTTATCAAAAATGGAAAGCACTTATGGTGTAATATCTTAAATAAAAAAGATGTATATATCAAATATAGGAAAGTGAACGATTAGCATTTATTTGCCAACTGTTCACTTTGATTTTTCACTAATCTGCATTTGATTTATTCCCTAATCAAATGGCATAGCTTCGGGTCGTTCTTTATCCGAGTTATCTCGTCCTCGACAATCTGCCGGATTTCCTGACGGATGTGGTCATAGTTGGCTTGTATCTCCTCCTGCATCCGGTCGTTGCCGTCCTTGTCGGTGAAGTCGATTATCTGCGGCAACTTCACGTAACGGGCGGTTTCCCGCTTCACCTTTTCATTGTCCACCACGATTTCACAGTGGAAAATCTTCTGCTCTATCCGTTCATCGAAGTTGTCCGCCACAGCACCCACGAACATACCTTGAATTAGGATATTGTGCAATAACTACTGATATTCAATTAGTTACATTTTGCAATGTGTACGAAAGGTGTACGCAATGAGAGATTATAGGAAAACGCATACAACTGATTTATGGAATTTTTACAGCTGTTTGGAATTTTTAATTGGGTTGGTTTTCGTTGTTTCTCCCGATTTTGGAGGTTTGCTCGGCCGATTCTGATATAATAAATGGCTGGGGAAAAGAGAAAGGGTTAGCGTTGGTTGTGACGGTTAACAATTCAAAGTCTTTCTCTTTTCCCCAGCGATGATATTTGAGGGTTTAAATAATAGTATAGATAGTTATGGCTATATATCATAGGGCTATACTATACTTTCGCATTATCCCATCAATTGAAGTGGCAGCCAACCCAGCAATAGCCTATTTCTCATCGATTCCTATAAGATTTTCACCCGAAAATTTGGTTGTTACCAAAAAGTAACGTAATTTTGTGACCGTAAAGTAACATATCGTATCATGGTTCTTGAACGAAACAGAGAGGAAACCGAAAAGAAAATACTTGAGGCTGTCGGGCGGATTATAGCTGCCAATGGCTTTGAGAAAGTTGGTGTTAATGCAGTCGCAGCCGAATCAGGGTTGTCTAAAATGCTTATATATAGATACTTTGACTCCCTTGACGGATTGCTTGCCGCCTATATCAAACGGAATGATTATTGGCTGAACATTGATTTGGAAGTCCCTTCCAATAAAGAAGAGGTAATCCCTTTTGTTATCGGCATATACCAATCCCAAGTGGAACAGCTTAGGTCAAACATCATCATGCGTAGGCTGCTGAGGTGGGAATTGACTGCACATAATGATATGATAGTAAGAATTCGAGAGAAAAGGGAAGAGAGAGGAACTGAGCTTATACGGATTGTTAGCGGTCTATCCGGGAAACCGGAAAATGAGATTGCTCCTATGGCATCTTTAATATCAGCCTCCATAACATATCTGGTCTTGTTGTCTGACTGTTGTGACATATATAACGGAATAGCTATCAATTCTGACAAAGGCTGGGAAACAATTTTGCACAGTATAGAAGAAATCGTGAACAAGTATATAGGTTAATTTAAAGGACACTAAAAACAGAATTCATTATATAGGTATTGTTACCTATGGGTAACATAAAAGAGAACAACAAATGAAGAGATTTATGATAGTATTATTTTTGTCGTGGCTACTGTGCCTTTCTTCATGCAACGAAGAAATGGTTGAATACCGCTCAAACGACCTTAAAGTAGCCATTGAACCCGGAGAGGAATATCTGCATGATTTTCCGTTGTTCATGGGTATCAAGAAAAAGAATCCGCCTCAGATTGCCATTTGGGTGGAAGATATGGAGGGAAAGTATCTCTCCACAATTTATGTGTCGCATAAGATTGCCACACAATCTTGGCAGGCAGCAGGAGGAAACCGACGCAAGGAGGCATTGCCGCACTGGTGTCACCAGCATGGAATAAAATATAGCGACGGATTATATCTGCCGACTAAGGAAGAACCTGTGGCCGATGGAATATCCGGCGCAACACCCCGTAGTGGATTTGATGTGAAAATGACTCCATACGGAGGGCTGAAAAAATTTGTCTTGAAAGTTGAAGTGAACCATTCGACCGACTTTAATGACAATTGGCCCAAATCAGCAAAAGAAGGAGATGCCAACTATTCAGGAGGGAAAGAAGGGAGCGGACAACCAGCGGTAATATACGCTGCAATAGTTGACTTGACAAGTAACAACCATATATTTGAGGCTGAACTTATAGGCCATAGCAGTCCGGATGGCAGTGATGGCAACATAGATACTGACATTTCATCACTCACCACAGCATTGCATATCGTGAAACGAATAACAGTAGAGATACAATGAGAACCGTAATGATATTCATGATTCTATTTTTGTCGTGCCTTGTGACAAAAGCAGAGATAACGGAGAAATTAAATTATTCAACATCAATCGGATGTGGAATGGATTTCTCCCAACCTATCCAAAATCCCTTTGAATGGAAAATCGGAGTTCGGTACGGGTTTAACAATCGGTTTGAGGCTGGAATTGGAACTGGTTTACTTACATATGAGAAACTCATGCTTCCCTTATATGGCGATTTGAAATTTCGAATAATTCGTCCTCGGAAAATTACACCATACATTCAAATTCAAGGTGGTTATGGTTTTGCTTTATGTAGGCAATCAAATGGAGGAGTACATCTCAACCCAAATGTCGGAGTGGAATATTCTCTGAAATACAGACTAAAAATATTCCTATCTCTTGGATATTCGTTGCAAAAACTTGAAAGATTGAAAACCCATGAAGATGGATTTTTTCACAAGGAGTTCAATGAAAAACTATCGCATAACACATTTAACATAAGTTTTGGAGTGATATTCCAATAATACCACTTGGAGCAATTAATCATACAATATAGGAATGAAGAAGGCAAATTGTTTTCTTCATTTTTATATATGGCAAAAAATATTAATTAACCGAATTAAAACCATTTTCGCAATGAACAGAGTTTTGATTTTGGATGCCAATTCTTCTGACACAAGGTTCATGTCAGGCTTGCTTACGAAAGCAGGATATGAGCCGATAGTGGCAGAGAATATGGACATCGGAAAGAAGGAAGTGGCGAAACTGCCACTCGGAGCTGTCGTTGTCACGGCGATGAGGTTCCACCGTGGCACGGCACGAGAGTTGATAAAGTGGCTTAAAGCGGAGGGATACCGATTCCCCGTGATAGCCGTAGTGGATAACCTTAACGGTCTTGACGCAATCGAGGTGATGCAGGATCACGGTGCTGTCGCCGTTGTCCAGCGTCCAGCCCTTGACAAGCAACTGACTGAAACGGTGGGGAAATATGTACGACCTGCTGATTCGGTGGGATTGACCGGGGACGCTCTGATTCCACGACCAAGTGATGAGTTCAGGGCAATTGAGCGTGAGGTAAGCCGCATCGCCGCATCCAAAGCCAATGTCATAATCTTCGGCGAGAGCGGCATGGGCAAGGAACACATAGCACGGGAGATTTACCGCCGTAGCAACCGTACCGACAAACCTTTGACGGTACTTGAGGCCGGGGGTGCTGCTCTTGTCGGGAAACATGACCCGGCATCGGGGAACAGCGAGATGTATAACCGCATCAAGGGCTACTTCAATAATGCCGCCGGAGGCACAATCATCATCAAGAACATCCACCTATTGAATTTCGACAAGCAATCGGTGTTCCTGCATATCCTATCAACGGAACATCCCGATGTGAGGGTTATATGCACCGCAGAGCCGGAACTGTTGGAGATGGTCACCGAAAAGACTTTCCGACCGACGCTGTTCTTTCATCTGAGGGAGGTCGATATTACCGTGCCTCCATTGAGAAAAACATCCGGGGACATCGTGCCGATTGCCGAGTTCTTCCTCTACTGTCACGCTGACGGGAACAAAGGACAGGTCAAACGTCTTGATGCATCGGCTGTGAAAGCGTTGAAGGTGCATATATGGCCGGGCAATATCCGTGAGTTGAGGAATGTCATTCTTCTCGCCGCAGATAATGTCGATGGAGACGTTATCACCGCCACGGATTTGCCGATAAGCCACTCGTCGCCCGAAACAAGGGACAGCCTGAGACTCCGTAACCCGAACACCGAGAGACAGATGATAGCCGACGCATTGACGCAGACCGACGGTAATCTGACCCAAGCAGCCAAACTGTTGGGCATCGGTCGTTCCACAATGACCTACAAGGTCAAGCAGTACGGACTGAAACAATAAGGACGTGTGAACGCCTGTTAATTCGCCGAAAATGATTAACTTTGTGGCGAATTTAGAAATAAATGGCGGTTGGAGAGCCAACCGCATCGAACTGATAACATAACGTAAGACGCTTATAGCCTTATCTGAAGATCTGGACAATTTTCATTACCAAAAGCTATAGGTCGGTGCTTGCGCTATGCGATTGCATAGCGTACATCCGCCTATTTTGGTAAAGCCAGTCCAGAGGCTCAGAGAGTATGGTGGATGTGCGCTTTTTTGCTGCCCATAACTCTGACAAATGTTGAACACACTGACAAGGTTCAAAAAATATCGGCTTTAACACTCCTGAAATCCGAAAAGCCTTTAAGATTATAACCCGCTGAAAGCACACGACTTCCGAATTAACATTTTATTCTCCAATCCATTTCCGATGCGGCACGGTTTATCATTGCGAAAATTCTAAACGTAATGTATAACACTAAAAACAGCCCCGATAAATGGATGTATTTTCACTTACCGAGACCGAGTTCTTCCGAAAGCTGACAGAAGGAAAGAACGACAACCTGCACATAGCCTACAAGGACTTTGTGTTACAGGTCAGCGAGTTGTGCAACAAGGAAACACACAAGGGATGCGTCATCACCGCATTGCTCTATGTGGAGGTGGAAATCAGCCACCTGCAAACCTCGGCACAACGCCAAGAGGTCAACAACACCCTCACATCGTTCATCACCAAAGCCTTGAACTTCGTAAGGCACACGATTACCCACTACAAGGAACTGTCGGCACACGCTGTCACCGAGGAAAACATCATTGACGGCATCAACTTAAAATGGACTGAAAAGAAGGTGGCTCTTGTTGAATTGGGCTATGCCTTCAAGGTCGCCAAATGCTTCGGCGATAATATCTCCGTGAGGGAGATTGTGACCAAGCTCGCCAGACTGTTCCATGTCGATATGAGCGACAACTACATCTACAAGAAATACAGCGAGATTCGTGTCCGAGGCCGAAACAGCCGCACATATTTCATCGACACTCTCACCGAAATGTAGATAATAACTGAAAAGTACTCCACTTAGTAATTGAAAAGTATACCACTAAGTGCGTCTGATTAGACGGTTCAAATATAGTTATTTTTCATTGGATTTCAACATTTTTTGTGTTTCTTTCAC